>NZ_CP011797.1:3180000-3437500 GCF_002795845.1 Reinekea forsetii | reverse complement strand
CGTTTGGGCTGTTGAAAAACAGGCAACGTAAAAAATAGCGCCGAATTGGGGCTATAGCTCAGCTGGGAGAGCGCCTGCTTTGCACGCAGGAGGTCTGCGGTTCGATCCCGCATAGCTCCACCATATTCGGAAGTTCTGCGGTTCGAGCGAGTTGTCGCACCACCCGCATAGCTCCACCAATTCGTAAGCAGCATCCATCACTCAAAGCCAATCAGATTGAATTTCATACAGCCAAGCACTCCGTTTATCTAGGTATAAACAGCTGAATGCTTTGCTTTGTGAAATACACAATACCGTTCTTTAAAAATCTAAAAGAGTTCTCAAAAGAAAGAAACTGTTGTGTGGTGGCGCTCTTAGTCGAGTCGTTGCGCACACGACAACTCAAGCGTAAGAAACTGAAATAACCAACAGTTGCAAGACCGATTCAAAGTAAGGGTCAGCGAGAGCTGAGACTGCTTCGGGTTATATGGTCAAGTGACTAAGCGTATACGGTGGATGCCTTGGCAATCAGAGGCGATGAAGGACGTGGTAATCTGCGAAAAGCGTGGGGGAGCTGATAAACGAGCTTTGATCCCGCGATGTCCGAATGGGGAAACCCACCCAGTGTAAGCTGGGTATCTTAGACTGAATACATAGGTCTAAGAGGCGAACCCGGGGAACTGAAACATCTAAGTACCCGGAGGAAAAGAAATCAACCGAGATTCCCTAAGTAGTGGCGAGCGAACGGGGAACAGCCCTTAAGCTGTGTGAATGTTAGTGGAAGGACCTGGAAAGGTCCGCCGTAGTGGGTGATAGCCCCGTACACGAAAACTGATCACAGTGAAATCGAGTAGGTCGGGACACGAGAAATCCTGACTGAATATGGGGGGACCATCCTCCAAGGCTAAATACTCCTGATTGACCGATAGTGAACAAGTACCGTGAGGGAAAGGCGAAAAGAACCCCTGTGAGGGGAGTGAAATAGATCCTGAAACCGTATACGTACAAGCAGTGGGAGCCCCATCACAAAGCGACTTTGCGGAGTCCTTTGGTGTGATGGCTAAAGGAAACATTGGCGAAGCGCAGCTTCGCGAATGCAACCGGCAAAGCAGGCAGTGAGGCCGCTTTGTGATGGGGTGACTGCGTACCTTTTGTATAATGGGTCAGCGACTTACATTTTGTAGCAAGGTTAACCGAATAGGGGAGCCGTAGGGAAACCGAGTCTTAACTGGGCGTCTAGTTGCAAGGTGTAGACCCGAAACCGAGTGATCTAGCCATGGGCAGGTTGAAGATTGAGTAACATCAATTGGAGGACCGAACCGACTACCGTTGAAAAGTTAGCGGATGACCTGTGGCTGGGGGTGAAAGGCCAATCAAACTCGGAGATAGCTGGTTCTCCTCGAAAACTATTTAGGTAGTGCCTCGGACGAATACCACTGGGGGTAGAGCACTGTTTGGGCTAGGGGGTCATCCCGACTTACCAACCCCATGCAAACTCCGAATACCAGTGAGTACTATCCGGGAGACACACGGCGGGTGCTAACGTCCGTCGTGAAAAGGGAAACAACCCAGACCGTCAGCTAAGGTCCCAAAGTTTTGGTTAAGTGGGAAACGATGTGGGAAGGCTCAGACAGCTAGGAGGTTGGCTTAGAAGCAGCCACCCTTTAAAGAAAGCGTAATAGCTCACTAGTCGAGTCGGCCTGCGCGGAAGATATAACGGGGCTCAAACCAAACACCGAAGCTACGGACTTGTGTATTTATACATGAGTGGTAGAGGAGCGTTGTGTAAGCCGTTGAAGGTGAGTTGAGAAGCTTGCTGGAGGTATCACAAGTGCGAATGCTGACATGAGTAACGATAATGCGAGTGAAAAACTCGCACGCCGAAAGATCAAGGTTTCCTGTTCAACGTTAATCGGAGCAGGGTGAGTCGGCCCCTAAGGCGAGGCTGAAGAGCGTAGTCGATGGGAAACAGGTTAATATTCCTGTACTTCAATACAGTGCGAAGGGGGGACGGAGAAGGCTAGGTGATCCGGGCGTTGGTAGTCCCGGTTTAAGCGTGTAGGCTGAGTGTTTAGGAAAATCCGGACACTCACTAAGGCTGAGGCGTAATGACGGTGATCCCACGGGATCCGAAGTCACTGATGCCATGCTTCCAGGAAAAGCCTCTAAGCTCCAGCTGTATTGGAACCGTACTCCAAACCGACACAGGTGATCAGGTAGAGAATACCAAGGCGCTTGAGAGAACTCGGGTGAAGGAACTAGGCAAAATGGTGCCGTAACTTCGGGAGAAGGCACGCCCAGGCTGGTGATGAGACTTGCTCTCTGAGCTGACTTGGGCCGAAGATACCAGGCCCCTGCGACTGTTTACTTAAAACACAGCACTCTGCAAACACGAAAGTGGACGTATAGGGTGTGACACCTGCCCGGTGCCGGAAGGTTAATTGATGGGGTTAGCGTAAGCGAAGCTCTTGATCGAAGCCCCGGTAAACGGCGGCCGTAACTATAACGGTCCTAAGGTAGCGAAATTCCTTGTCGGGTAAGTTCCGACCTGCACGAATGGTGTAACGATGGGGGCGCTGTCTCCACCCGAGACTCAGTGAAATTGAAATCGCGGTTAAGATGCCGTGTATCCGCGGCTAGACGGAAAGACCCCGTGAACCTTTACTATAGCTTCACACTGGACTTTGATGTTATTTGTGTAGGATAGGTGGGAGGCTTTGAAGCTGTGACGCTAGTTGCAGTGGAGCCAACCTTGAAATACCACCCTGATAACATTGAGGTTCTAACGTCGGCCTCGAAACGAGGTTACGGACCGTGTGTGGTGGGTAGTTTGACTGGGGCGGTCTCCTCCTAAAGAGTAACGGAGGAGTACGAAGGTGCGCTAAGCATGGTCGGAAATCATGCGGTTAGTATAATGGCATAAGCGCGCTTGACTGCGAGACGGACAGGTCGAGCAGGTACGAAAGTAGGTCATAGTGATCCGGTGGTTCTGTATGGAAGGGCCATCGCTCAACGGATAAAAGGTACTCCGGGGATAACAGGCTGATACCGCCCAAGAGTTCACATCGACGGCGGTGTTTGGCACCTCGATGTCGGCTCATCACATCCTGGGGCTGAAGCCGGTCCCAAGGGTATGGCTGTTCGCCATTTAAAGTGGTACGCGAGCTGGGTTTAGAACGTCGTGAGACAGTTCGGTCCCTATCTGCCGTGGACGTTGGAAAATTGAGAAGAGCTGCTCCTAGTACGAGAGGACCGGAGTGGACGAACCTCTGGTGTTCGGGTTGTCATGCCAATGGCATTGCCCGGTAGCTAAGTTCGGACGGGATAACCGCTGAAAGCATCTAAGCGGGAAGCCCCCTTCAAGATAAGTTTTCCCCGAGGCTTTAAGCCTCCTGAAGGGCCCAGTAAGACTAACTGGTTGATAGGCAGGGTGTGTAAGCGTTGTGAGGCGTTGAGCTAACCTGTACTAATTGCCCGTGCGGCTTGGCCATATAACGCCGAAGTGGTTTGAGCTGTTGGTAGTTCAGAGATACGCTGAAAGAAAAGAACGACCAAGATGAGTTGAGCAGTATCCGGAAGTTGAGAGCTTTTTTAGTACCCAATTGCGTAGAGCGTGCGCTGTCACCCGACAGACACGAGCTATGACAACCAGTTTGCTTGACGAACATAGAGCGTTGGAACCACCTGATCCCATACCGAACTCAGAAGTGAAACGACGTATCGCCGATGGTAGTGTGGGGTCTCCCCATGTGAGAGTAGGTCATCGTCAAGCTCCTAAAAAAACGAAAAACCCGCAGTCTAACGGCTGCGGGTTTTTTTATGCCTGTTCGATTATACATATGGTGAGAGCAATGCCTGACCATGCTAATTAGCTGAACGACGACTTCGCATCTGGTATAAATATTATTTATCGCTATCCTAGGTGGCTAGTGCCAATTTGGCCTAACTAAGACAACACCTTGAACCGTCTGTATTGAATCAATGCCCAATCGCCGAGTGGAGAACGTCTTTCTGAAACAGCTGCTAACCCTATTGTCGTTGCTCCAAGGCCAAGATTTCGTGTCGGGGCAAGACTTGTCTGCGGCGCTTAATGTCTCAAGACCGACCATTGCGTCCTGGGTAAAAGACCTGGAGTCATCCGGCCTATTGATAAATAAAATCCGCGGTCGAGGCTATCGCCTACTCACCCCGATTCAGCCTATTGATTCGAAACAGGTGTCCGCAAAGTTGTCGGCGGCCGGACGTGACATATTTCCCGTTATCGATATAGTTGCGCAAACAGATTCAACCAACAAGACAGCGCTCGGCGCGGTTTACCAGCTCGATGAGTGGAAGTTATTTTCCGCAGAATTTCAGCAGGCAGGGCGTGGCCGAAGAGGCAAGGTTTGGCAGAGCCCACCCTGTACCAACCTTACTTTCAGCCTAGGGCATAGGGCCATTTTTGAGGTCGGCGTACTGTACCTATCAAGCCTGCTGGTTGGCGTAGCTGTCGCGACTGCTTTGGAGCAGGAGACCGGTTTACCGGTTCAACTCAAGTGGCCGAATGACCTCTACTGTAGAGATAAGAAATTGGCCGGCATCCTATGTGAGCTCCAAGGCAGCCCAATTGATGAAGCGACGTTGGTGATTGGCGTGGGGATTAACGTTGCGAGCGCGCCTACTGATACCGCTAACGCCGCCACGAGCTTGCTGGTCGAAACTGGGCGTCTTTTACCTCGCGATCTACTATTGGTCAAAATGGCCGAGGCGATAGTCAACACCTTTGCCGCGGCCAAGTGCTCCGGAACCTGGCCTATCCTGGCAGCCTGGCGCTCCCGTGACTTCCTTTATGGCCGCAGTATTGGTGTCCACCAAGGTGACCGCGTGACCACGGGTACGGCCCAGGGTATCGATGAAAAGGGCCAATTGATTGTCTTGGACGATTCCGGCACGCTGCGCTTGTTCAATGGTGGTGAGGTGAGTGTTAGATGGTAAATGAATCAGCAACCTTATTTTTAGATTGCGGCAATACGCGTATTAAGTATAGCCATGGCGATGATTACGGAGTCTTTGCAGACCTTGGGTCGCTGGCAAGTTTCGTCACCGATGGCTATGTGTGCGAGGTAGTGGTAGCGTCGGTGTCGCATCAAACAGCAGAAGTAGTCGGTGTGCTCTGGGCCCAAGGTATCGAAGCTCAGGTTGCGACCGTCGTCGATGGCTTTGCCGGCCTGCGCTTGGTGTATCCTGATGTCCGTCTGCTGGGGGTGGACCGTTGGTTGGCTATGCTTGGCGCCTGCCAGCGCTTTCCGGGTCAGGACCTATGGGTTGTCGATGCCGGTACCGCATTAAAGATCGATTACCTCACCAAGGACTCCCGGCACCAAGGCGGTTCGATATCTGTTGGCTTGGCACTAGCGGCCAAAAGCCTGACCGGTAATACGGCGCACTTGCCAAAGGCCGACCTTGGCTTTAGCGCTCAACTGGGCCAGGATACTATCGGGTGCCTAAATTTCGGTATTGTCTATGGGGCGGTTGCCCTAATAGAGCAAACAGTACAGTCCTTCGGTTCTGCTAAGGCACAGGTTGTGCTCACTGGCGGCGATGCTGACACCCTTCGGCCGCATCTAACCAAGCCCATTATCCATGCGCCCAACTTGGTTTTGCAGGGTTTGAAATACTATTGGCGACTAATCAATGAGCTAAACGGAGACAGCAAATGAGATGGATTCTATTAGTGTTGGTTGTTCTCAACCTTGGTTTCGGTGGTTACCAATATTGGCTGTCAACACAACCGGCTGCACCGGCTATAAGTACCGTTGCGATGGCAACATTGAGTAATTTACAGCCCACCAAGAACCAGATAGACCGGCTCCAGCAGTCCAAGCGTCCGTCCGACAGCGCGCAAGGCGAAACCAAGCCAACGCAATGCGTGCGCATAGAGGGTTTGGTCAGTGGGCAAAGTCTTGAGGTGATTGTGTCGCGGCTGCAAGCAATCGAAATCGCGGCAATCCAAGAGCCGTCTCAGAAGGTTGTCAAAACGGATTACCAAGTAATTTTTGGGCCGTTCAAAAATAAAAGCTTGGCAAAGGAGAAGTTAACCGAGGTGGCGGCTAAGGAAATCGAAAGCTACATCATCTCTACGGGTATCAATGCCAATGCCCTATCAATGGGTATGTTTTCCAGCGAAAAGAATGCGCTACGGCAACAATCCTTGCTCGCCAGCAAGGGCGTAAATGCCTCCATTGTGAGCAAGGAGCATCGATCCGACTCGGTGAGCCTGGTGATCGACCCGATTTCGGCGGCGTTGGTGGCGGACGAGACACTGGCGTCTATCTTGTCTCAGTATGAAAAGGCAGAATATTCGCGCTACAACTGCAATTAGGCTTGCATTTTTTTTTCCCTGACCCTAATATGCGCGCCTCTTCGCAATGCGAGGAGGGAACAAAGTGATATCTTTCGTCTAAGTGCTTGTAATAACTGATAAAGTTCACAAACACTGTTGACAGTAAGAGCGCCTTACGGCACACTTTGCGCCCGTTCAGGAGGGGTTCCCGAGTGGCCAAAGGGAGCAGACTGTAACTCTGCCGCGCAAGCTTCGATGGTTCGAATCCATCCCCCTCCACCACTCTCTTATTGAGAGTTCGCGGGTATGGTACAATGGTAGAACCTCAGCCTTCCAAGCTGATGATGCGAGTTCGATTCTCGCTACCCGCTCCATAATCTGTTTCGCTCGCGTAGCTCAGTGGTAGAGCACTCCATTGGTAATGGAGAGGCCATGAGTTCGACTCTCATCGTGAGCACCATCTCGATAGTGTATTAGTAATTGTAAGGCAGGCACCTCGGTGGCTGCCTTTTCAGTTTCTGGACCACTCGCATCTTAGCAGGCTGGTCTCATTAATTTGATAGCATCGTTTCTAGCTTCGGTCCTGATAAATCCCCTAGCTTGGCACTTGTCAGTGTCTAAAATCTCGGCAACCCGAAATGGAACCTTTCAGGCTCTGGTGTTATCGCCAGATCGGGATATTTTTGCATATTTCCTAAAAAAAGATGGAAAAATTGATTTGAATTCAATAAGATGCCCAGCCTCCTCGCAACAGGACACGGCGCTAGCGGTGGTTTGTTGTAAAGGTGACAGTTAGTGCTTGAAAAGCACCGGGAGTTGGATTAAAATCCGGCGCCCAAATAAGTTATAGGCCAGTAGTTCAATTGGTAGAGCGTCGGTCTCCAAAACCGAAAGTTGCGGGTTCGAGTCCCCCCTGGCCTGCCAAATTTTTTTCACCAGCACAGGTGCTTTGCTGAATGAATGCTCAGGTTAATTCAACAAGTTCAGTCTTCGATTACTCCAAATGGTTCGTAGCCATCGTCTTGATATGTCTGGCGATTGGCGGAAACTACTATTTTTCAGCCGAGTCGTTGATCTATAGGGTGTTGGGTGTTCTTGTGTTGTTAGTAGCTGCCGTTGGTGTGGCGCTGATGACTGAAAAAGGCAAGTCGATCAATCGCCTGCGTAAAGAAGCATGGGTAGAGGTCCGTAAGGTTGTCTGGCCAACCCGTCAAGAGACGGTACAAACAACCTTGGTCGTAATAGCGTTTGTATTGGTCGTAGCTTTGATTTTGTGGGCTGTGGATACGTTAATTGGTTGGTTAGTTTCCATGGTCATAGGATAAGGGTAGTTCAATGTCAAAGCGTTGGTATGTGGTTCACGCCTATTCTGGTTACGAAAAGCGTGTAGCGGCTTCTATAATGGAGCAGGTCGAGTTACTAGGTATGCAGGATGATTTTGGCGAGATCCTAGTGCCAACGGAATCCATCGTTGAGATGCGTGACGGCAAGAAGCGCAAGAGTGAGCGTAAGTTCTATCCTGGCTATGTAATGGTCGAGATGGCGATGAATGATGCCTCATGGCATTTGGTGAAGGGTACATCACGTGTGATGGGCTTTATTGGTGGAACGGCCGAAAAGCCGGCCCCACTAACCAGCAAAGAAGCCGACTCTATCTTACAGCGAGTCAAAGAGGGTGTCGATAAGCCGACCCAGAAGACGATTTACGAGCCAGGCGAAATGGTTCGCGTTATTGATGGGCCTTTTGCGGATTTCAACGGTACCGTTGAAAAAGTCAACTACGAGAAGAGTCGCTTGCAGGTTTCGGTCTCTATCTTCGGGCGTTCTACGCCGGTTGAATTGGAATTTTCCCAGGTCGATAAGGCCTGAGGGTAATGGTGATGCAGGGAACCTGATCGAGAGATCGGGTTTTTGGCGTCTCTGTTTTGTTATCGGGGAGCCGTAAGGCGTTTGCACCCACATTGAGGAAGCTATTATGGCTAAGAAAGTCACAGCTTATGTAAAGCTGCAAGTTAAAGCCGGTCAGGCGAATCCAAGCCCCCCGGTAGGCCCTGCGTTGGGTCAGCACGGTGTGAATATCATGGAGTTCTGCAAGGCGTTCAACGCTGAGACGCAGAAGTTGGAGCCAGGCTTGCCGGTTCCCGTGGTAATTACCGTTTACGCCGACCGTAGTTTTACGTTTGTCACTAAGACGCCGCCAGCATCTGTCTTGCTGTTAAAGTCTTTGGGCCTGAAGAGCGGATCCGCTCGTCCAAATACTGAAAAAGTAGGCACTGTATCCCGTGCACAGCTGGAAGAAATTGCAACAGCTAAAGACCCGGACCTGACTGCATCTGACATGGATGCTGCAGTGCGGACTATTGCCGGTACGGCAAGAAGCATGGGCTTGAATGTAGAGGGTGTTCTGTAATGGCTAAATTGTCTAAACGCGCACGTCTTGCGAATGAAAAAGTCGATTCCACTAAGTTGTACAGCATCGATGATGCTGTAGCGGCATTGAAAGAGCTATCAACGGTTAAGTTCGTTGAGTCTTTGGACATCGCTGTTAAGTTGGGTATCGATCCACGTAAATCCGATCAAAACGTACGCGGATCTACCGTCTTGCCACACGGCACCGGTAAGGATGTGCGTATCGCGGTTTTCGCTCAGGGCGCTAACGCCGAAGCAGCTAAAGCTGCCGGTGCAGAAGTCGTCGGCATGGAAGATCTTGCCGAATTGATGAAAGGTGGCGATCTGAACTTCGGTGTTGTTATTGCGTCTCCTGATGCAATGCGTGTTGTTGGTCAGTTGGGTCAGTTGTTGGGACCACGTGGACTGATGCCAAACCCGAAAGTCGGTACTGTGACGCCTGACGTCGCAACCGCGGTAAAGAATGCAAAAGCCGGTCAAGCGCGTTTCCGTACCGATAAAAACGGTATTATCCATGCTTGCATCGGTAAGGTAGATTTTGACCTTAGTGCCATCAAAGGCAATGCAGAAGCTCTATTAGCAGACCTCAAGCGGTTGAAGCCATCTTCTTCCAAGGGTGTTTATGTTAAGAAGATCTCCCTGACGACCACCATGGGTCCAGGTATTGCGCTTGATCAAAGTACACTAAGCGTCTAACAAACTTTGGAGCATAGATTCGTCTATGCAGTCAAAGACCGTAGGTGATGGCTGTTCGCAGCTGTCTTAATGTCCTACGCAGACGGTATACCAAGCACATTTTATATGAGCTGTTGCCGTTATAACTGGTCAGCCCGCAAGGGCTGAAAATAGGTTGACCTCTTCGGAGGTTTTAAACAGGGGATTTCTCAGTGGCACTGAATCTCGAAGGCAAAAAAGCAATTGTTGCTGCAGTAGCAGAGCAAGCTAAGAACGCGCAGTCAGCGGTTATCGCAGACTCGCGTGGCGTGGCAGTTAATGACATGACCACTCTTCGCAAGCTCGCGCGTGACAATGGCGTATGGCTGAAAGTCGTACGTAATACGCTGGCTCGCCGTGCGGTTCAAGGTACTTCTTTTGAAGGTTTGGCTGACAATTTTGTCGGTCCGACGCTGATCGCTTTTTCTATGGACCATCCCGGTGCAGGTGCACGTATCCTGGGTGAATTCGCTAAGAAGAACGAGAAGCTTGAACTTAAAGCTGCCATGTTCGAGGGTGAACTTACACCTGTCGACTTGCTAGCTAGTTTGCCAACATACAACGAAGCAATTGCAAAACTGATGATGGTCTTGAAAGAGGCTTCAGCAGGCAAGCTCGTACGTACATTGGCAGCAGTGCGCGATCAGAAAGAACAGGAAGCTGCATAAGCTTATTTCGAGCTTGGTGGTCAATTAACGGTTTAATGGGGTTCTTCCCCAACAGATTAGGAATGAAGTCATGTCTCTGACTAAAGACGATATAATCAATGCAGTTTCTGAAATGTCTGTAAAAGACATTGTTGAATTGATTAGCGCAATGGAAGAAAAGTTCGGTGTTAGTGCAGCGGCTGCTGCAGCACCTGGTGCCGTCGCTGCAGTTGCTGAAGAGCAAACTGAATTCGACGTAATCCTGGTTTCTTGCGGCGAGAAGAAAGTAAACGTGATCAAAATTGTTCGCGAAATTACTGGTCTTGGCCTGAAAGAAGCTAAAGGCGTTGTAGACAGTGCTCCAGCACCAGTGCGTGAAGCTGTGTCTAAAGAAGAAGCCGATACAGTTAAGGCGAAGCTTGAAGAAGCTGGCGCGACTGTAGAAGTTAAGTAAAACGCTACTGGGTGGCATTGCCGTCCAATATAGCGCGGCTGGTAGCCTGTTAGGTTACCGGCCTTTTCCTGTCTTACAGGAATACTATTTTCACCGGTGAATTTATTTTTGCCGGATTAGGAACAAACGCTTAGGCGTTGGGGCTCCCTATAGCGGAGCGCACAGGACGTGAAAGTCGGAGTTATTAGACCTGTCTGCTGATAACTGTAGTCCGATAAGCCGCATTTTAGCGGTTCAACCACTCAGACACACCGTTGGTGAACAAGCTGGGGATTGCTGATGGCATACTCTTACACCGAAAAAAAGCGAATCCGTAAGGATTTCGGCAAACTTGAGCCAGTAATGGATATTCCATATCTGTTGGCTATACAGTTAGATTCCTATCGTAGTTTTCTGCAGGCAGATTTTGATGCCTCAGAACGCCAAGATAGCGGTCTACATGCTGCGTTTAAATCGGTATTTCCAATTGTCAGTTATTCTGGCAACGCTGCACTTGAATATGTCAGCTATAAGCTGGGCAAACCTGCTTTTGACGTTAAAGAATGTCAATTGCGCGGGGTTACCTATGCGGCGCCATTGCGCGTGAAAGTGCGTCTTATCATCTATGATAAAGACTCACCGAGCAAAGCAATTAAGGACATTAAAGAGCAAGAAGTCTATATGGGCGAGATCCCATTAATGACCGATAATGGTACCTTTATTATTAATGGTACCGAACGAGTTGTGGTGTCCCAGCTACATCGTTCGCCGGGTGTCTTTTTTGACCATGATAAAGGTAAGACGCACAGCTCAGGCAAGTTATTGCACTCAGCTCGAGTTATCCCTTACCGTGGTTCTTGGCTGGACTTTGAATTTGATCCGAAGGATCAGGTTTTTGTTCGCATCGATCGGCGCCGTAAGTTGCCCGCGACCATCTTGTTGCGTGCTCTTGAATTAAACAATCAGCAAATTCTAGATTTGTTCTTTGACCGCGTGGAATACAAGGTTAAAGACACTGCAATCGAAATGATGATTGTGGGTGCTCGATTGAAAGGCGAAACCGCCGCATTTGAAATCAAAGATAAGAAAGGCAATGTGCTGGTCGAAGAAGGCAAGCGTATTACCGCCCGTCATATCCGCGACTTTGAAGAAGTTGGCCTGCAGTCTGCAGCAGTACCGGATTCTTACCTTTTGGGCAAAGCCCTGGCTACCGACTTGGTTGATTCCAAATCGGGTGAAATTTTGGCCAATTGCAATGATGAAATCACGCTCGATGTACTCGAGACGATTCGCACCCAAAAGATTAAGAGTTTTGAGACGCTGTACACCAACGATCTCGATTGTGGACCTTTTATTTCCGACACTCTGCGTAATGACCCTACCAGTACGCCTCTAGAGGCCCTGGTTGAAGTTTACCGCATGATGCGTCCAGGTGAGCCACCAACGAAAGAATCGGCTGAGACACTGTTTCAGAACCTGTTCTTTTCAACGGATCGCTATGACCTGTCCGCTGTTGGCCGGATGAAGTTTAACCGTCGCCTCGGTCGTGAAGACGATGAAGGTGCTGGTATTCTGAGCCGCGATGATATTGTCGAGGTTGTTAAGACCCTGATCGCGATTCGTAATGGTAATGGTCAAGTCGATGATATCGATCACTTGGGTAACCGACGGGTACGTTCGGTCGGTGAGATGGCTGAGAACCAGTTCCGTGTGGGCTTGGTTCGAGTTGAACGCGCCGTGCGTGAACGTCTGTCTATGGCCGAAAGTGAAGGTTTGATGCCACAGGATTTGGTCAACGCCAAGCCGGTTGCAGCTGCCATCAAAGAGTTTTTCGGTTCGTCTCAGCTGTCCCAGTTTATGGATCAAAACAACCCGTTGTCCGGAATTACCAATAAGCGACGTGTGTCGGCATTGGGACCCGGCGGTTTGACACGTGAACGTGCTGGTTTTGAAGTACGTGACGTGCACCCGACCCACTATGGCCGTGTTTGCCCAATTGAAACACCGGAAGGTCCAAACATCGGTCTGATCAACACTCTGGCAACCTATGCGCGTACCAACAGCTATGGTTTCCTGGAAACGCCGTACCGTAAGGTATCTGCGGGTAAGGTTAGTGATGAGATCGTTTATTTGTCGGCTATCGACGAGGCTCGCCATACCATCGCGCAGGCTAACGTTACGGTCGATGAGCATGGCATGATCCAGGGCGAATTCGTTCAGGTCCGCCATCAGAACGAGTTTACCCTGGCCCCGTTAGACAAGGTCGATATGATGGACGTGTCACCACGTCAGATCGTATCCATTGCGGCCTCGTTAATTCCGTTCTTGGAACACGATGATGCTAACCGAGCCCTGATGGGTTCGAACATGCAACGTCAAGCCGTGCCCACGCTAAAGTCAGATAAGCCTTTGGTGGGTACCGGTATCGAACGTAATGTGGCTATCGACTCCGGCGTCTGTATCGTCGCGGATCGTGGCGGCATCGTGGAATATGTCGATGCATCGCGCATCGTGGTCAAGGTCGCAGGTGATGAAATCGGTGAAGATGATGCCGGTGTCGATATTTACAACCTGACCAAATATACCCGTTCAAACCAGAACACCTGTATTAATCAGCGCACCATTGTCAATCAGGGTGATCCGATTGCACGCGGTGATGTACTTGCCGACGGCCCATCCGTCGACCTGGGTGAATTGGCTCTTGGCCAAAACATGCGCATCGCCTTTATGCCGTGGAACGGATACAACTACGAAGATTCCATCTTGGTCTCTGAGAAGGTTGTCAAAGAGGATCGCTTTACATCGATCCATATCCAGGAATTGACCTGTATTGCCCGAGACACCAAGTTAGGGCCTGAGGAAATTACCGCGGATATCCCGAACGTTGGCGAGGCCGCTCTGAACAAGCTTGACGAGTCCGGCATCGTTTACATCGGTGCTGAAGTCGGCGCAGGCGATATTCTAGTCGGCAAGGTAACGCCTAAGAGCGAAACCCAACTGACCCCAGAAGAGAAGCTGTTACGTGCGATCTTTGGTGAGAAAGCCTCTGATGTGAAAGATACCTCCCTGCGTGTTAAGGGTGGTATGCGCGGTACCGTTATCGATGTTCAGGTCTTTACCCGTGATGGTGTAGAGCGTGATCAACGTTCACGTGATATTGAGCGCCAAGCGTTGGAAGAGTTCCGCAAAGATTTGAACGCAGAATATCGTATTGTTGAAAATACGCTGTTTGAGCGTCTGACCGCTGCGTTAGTCGGCCAGCCGGTATCCGGTGGACCCGATCTTCAAAAAGGTGACGTGCTTACAGCCGAATACCTAGCCGCTTTGCCGCGTGCTGACTGGTTCAAACTGCGTATGCAGGATGAAGCCATGGCCGCACAGCTGGAGTCGGCTGAGAGCCGCTTAAAAGAGCGTAAGGTCGATCAAGAAGCTCGCTTCGACGACAAGAAACGCAAACTGCAGTCGGGTGACGATCTGCAGCCAGGCGTTTTGAAGGTGGTCAAGGTGTATCTGGCGGTTAAACGCTACATACAGCCGGGCGACAAGATGGCTGGACGTCATGGTAACAAGGGTGTTATCTCGGTGATTATGCCGGTCGAAGACATGCCTTATGATGCCAAAGGCAACCCAGTCGATATCGTGCTTAACCCGCTCGGTGTGCCTTCGCGGATGAACGTTGGTCAGATTTTGGAAACGCACCTAGGTGCCGCCGCCAAGGGTCTGGGTGACCAAATCAACGAGATGATGCTCGAGCAGCGCAGCGCAGGTGATTTACGTGACTTTATGGACCAGATTTATAACCACTCTGGTACCGGTCACCGTACTGAAACCCTCGGTGAATTTTCCGATGCGGAAATCATGGAGCTGGCAGGTAATCTGCGCGGTGGTGTACCTATTGCCACCCCGGTCTTTGATGGCGCGAAAGAAGAAGAAGTTAAGGGTCTGTTGCGTTTAGCTGGCATGGATGACAGCGGTCAGATCCAATTGTGGGATGGCCGTACTGGCGACCTATTCGAAAACAAAACGACTGTCGGTTACATGTACATGCTCAAGTTGAACCACTTAGTGGACGACAAGATGCATGCTCGTTCAACTGGCTCATACAGTCTGGTAACACAACAACCATTGGGCGGTAAAGCGCAATTTGGTGGTCAACGATTTGGTGAAATGGAAGTGTGGGCCTTAGAAGCTTACGGTGCCGCTTACACCTTGCAGGAAATGTTGACAGTGAAGTCAGATGACGTGAATGGCCGTACGAAAATGTATAAGAGCATTGTCGATGGTGATCACCGTATGGAACCTGGTATGCCGGAATCTTTCAACGTATTGGTGAAAGAGATCCGCTCGCTGGGTATCGATATGGAGCTGGAAAACGAAGAGTAATTGAATGGGCAGCCTTCGGGCTGCCCGGTTGCCAACTCCCTGCGGAGCGGAAACATGAAAGACTTACTAAACCTGCTGAAAACACAAGGCCAGGCCGAAGAATTCGATTCGATACGAATCGGACTGGCATCACCGGACATGATTCGTTCATGGTCTTTTGGTGAAGTGAAGAAGCCGGAAACAATTAACTACCGTACGTTCAAACCTGAGCGTGACGGTTTGTTCTGCGCGCGTATCTTTGGCCCAATCAAAGATTACGAATGCCTCTGTGGCAAGTATAAGCGTCTGAAGCATCGTGGTGTGATTTGTGAGAAGTGTGGCGTTGAAGTCACCCAGGCCAAGGTGCGACGTGAGCGGATGGGCCATATTGAATTGGCAGCACCGGTTGCGCACATCTGGTTCTTGAAATCACTGCCATCTCGTATTGGTTTGATGTTGGATATGACCCTGCGTGATATCGAACGGATACTCTATTACGAAAGCTTTGTAGTTATCGATCCGGGCTTGACCAGCTTGGAGCGCGGTCAATTGCTGACCGATGAAGAATACTATGAGTCGATCGAAGAGTTCGGCGATGACTTCGATGCCCGCATGGGTGCCGAAGCCGTTCAGCGTCTGCTGGAAGCCATGGATCTTGAAGGTGAGATTTCTACCCTGCGCGAAGAAATTCCCGCAACTAACTCCGAAACCAAGATCAAGAAGCTGTCCAAGCGTTTGAAGCTGCTCGAAGCCTTCCACAAGTCGGGCAATTTGCCGCAGTGGATGGTGTTGACGGTTCTGCCTGTGTTGCCCCCGGATTTACGTCCGTTGGTACCGCTTGACGGTGGCCGTTTCGCAACCTCCGATCTAAACGATCTGTATCGCCGAGTGATTAACCGTAACAACCGCTTAAAGCGCTTGTTAGAGTTGTCAGCGCCGGACATCATCGTGCGCAACGAAAAGCGTATGTTGCAAGAATCAGTTGATGCCTTGCTCGACAACGGACGTCGCGGCCGAGCCATTACCGGTTCTAACCGTCGTCCGTTGAAGTCGCTTGCCGATATGATCAAGGGTAAGCAGGGTCGTTTCCGACAAAACCTCTTGGGTAAGCGAGTCGACTATTCAGGTCGTTCGGTTATCGTGGTCGGACCAACACTGCGTTTGCATCAATGCGGTTTGCCGAAGAAAATGGCTTTGGAACTGTTCAAGCCGTTTATCTTTAGCAAGCTGGAGCACCGCGGTTTGGCGACCACCATCAAGGCCGCCAAGAAGATGGTTGAGCGCGAGGAACCGATCGTTTGGGATATCCTCGACGATGTGATTCGTGAACATCCAGTCTTGTTGAACCGCGCCCCAACCCTTCACCGTCTGGGTATCCAGGCGTTTGAACCGGTATTGATCGAAGGCAAGGCCATTAACCTGCATCCTCTCGTTTGTGCGGCTTATAATGCCGACTTCGACGGTGACCAGATGGCTGTGCACATTCCGTTGACCATTGAAGCGCAGCTCGAATCACGCGCCCTGATGATGTCGACCAACAACATTCTGTCACCGGCTTCCGGTGAGCCTATTATCGTTCCATCGCAGGACGTTGTCTTGGGTCTGTATTACATGACTCGTGCGCGTATCAATGCGAAGGGCGAAGGCATGGTGTTCTCGAACATCGAAGAAGTCCAGCGCGCCTACGGTGCTGAGCAGGTTGCCCTGCAGGCCATCGTTAAGGTCCGTATTCGCCAGGTCTTGATCGGTGATGACGGCGTTCGAGTCGAGAAGATTGCCATTGAAGACACCACAGTTGGACGTGCAATCCTGTTCTCTATCGCGCCCGATGGTATGCCATTTGACATGGTCAACCAGCCGATGAAGAAGAAAGCCATTTCCGGTTTGCTCAACGAGTGCTATCGCTCGGTGGGACTGAAGGAAACGGTGGTCTTTGCCGACCAGGTTATGTACATGGGCTTCAATTACGCGACTAAATCCGGTTCTTCTATTGGTGTGAATGACTTTGTTATTCCAAAAGCCAAGTATGTGATACTCGGCGCAGCCGAAGCGGAAGTTCAGGAAGTTGAAGAACAATTTGCTCAGGGTCTGATCACCCAGGGTGAAAAATACAACAAGGTGGTCGATCTCTGGTCACGTGCCAATGACCAAATTGCCAAAGCGATGATGGAAGGAATCTCACGAGAATTCACCACCGACCGCAATGGTAACGAAGTTGAGCAGGATTCGTTTAACGCCGTCTTTATGATGGCCGATTCCGGTGCTCGAGGCAGCGCGACGCAGATTCGTCAGCTCGCCGGTATGCGAGGCCTGATGGCTAAGCCAGATGGCTCGATCATCGAAAACCCGATTAAGGCAAACTTCCGCGAAGGCTTGTCGGTAGGTGAATACTTCATCTCCACTCACGGCGCGCGAAAAGGTTTGGCCGATACGGCACTGAAAACGGCATCGTCGGGTTACCTGACGCGTCGCTTGGTAGATGTAGCGCAAGACGTGGTGGTAACCGAAGAAGACTGTGGCACCCAGGAAGGTATTATCTTGGAGCCGGTCATCGACGGCGGCGACATCGTCTTCCCATTGAGTAAGCAGGTATTGGGTCGAGTCAATGCGGTCGATATTATCGATCCGGCGACCGACGAGATAGTGATCCCTGCAGGCACCATGCTCGATGAAAAATGGATTGAACGCATTGACCAGCTCGGTGTCGATATCATTAAGGTACGCTCATCCATCTCGTGCGAGACACGCTTTGGTATCTGTGCCCAGTGTTATGGTCGCGACCTGGCCCGTGGCCATCGGATCAATATCGGTGAGGCGGTCGGTATTATTGCCGCTCAGTCGATCGGTGAGCCTGGTACTCAGCTGACGATGCGGACCTTCCACATCGGCGGCGCGGCCTCCAGTTCTTCTGCGATCGATAACGTCCAGATCAGCCATGGCGGCAGCGTGCATTTGCACAACGTCAAGACGGTTGTCCGTGAAGACGGTCATCTGGTCGTGGTAAGCCGTTCAGGCCTGTTGGCAGTAGCCGATGAGCATGGCCGTGAGCGTGAGCGGTACAAGCTGCCGTACGGTTCTGTAGTTAGCGTTAAAGACGGCGCCAAGGTCGATTCAGGTGAGGTTGTGGTTCGTTGGGATCCGCACACTCACCCCATCGTGTCGGAGGTGGCCGGTACCATCCAATTTATTGGTATGGACGAAGGCAGCACGATCAACCGTAAGGTCGATGATTTAACCGGTGTCAGTACCGTTGAAATCATCCCCCAGGCTCAGCGTAATGCCCTCGGTAAAGAAATTCGTCCGATGATTAAATTGGTCGATGGTGAAGGTCGTGACATATTGATCGGCAGCACCAATCAGCCGGTACAGTACTTCCTGCCGGACAGCGCGCTGTTAAACCTGCATGACCGAGCAGCTGTTAAGGTCGGTGATGTATTGGCTCGTATCCCGCAAGCCAGCAGTGGCAACAAGGATATTACCGGTGGTTTGCCACGGGTTGCGGATCTATTTGAAGCCCGTAAGCCGAAAGAATCCGCCATCTTGGCGGAAATGTCCGGTACCTTTACCTTCGGTAAAGAGACCAAGGGCAAGAAGCGCATCATGATCACCCCGCACGATGGTTCTGAGCCGTATGAGGAATTGATTCCGAAATGGCGCCAGATGAACGTGTTCGAAGGTGAGAACGTCGAAAAAGGCGAAGTACTGTCTGACGGCCCAATGAACCCACACGATATTCTGCGTGTGCTCGGGGTTGAAGCCTTGGCCAAGTATGTGGTCAAGGAAATTCAGGAAGTATATCGACTCCAGGGTGTTGTCATCAACGACAAACACATTGAAGTCATTTGCCGCCAGATGCTGCGTAAAGCATTGATTACCGACAGTGGACAGACTAATTTCATCAAGGGCGACCAAGTTGAATTTATGCATCTGTTGGAAGGTAACGACTTAGCGGTCACCGAAGATAAGCAGATCGCCAAGTTTGAGCGTGTGTTGCTGGGTATCACCAAGGCATCACTGGCCACCGAGTCCTTTATCTCTGCCGCATCGTTCCAAGAAACGACGCGTGTATTGACCGAAGGTGCGGTAACCGGCAAACGCGACTATTTACGCGGTCTGAAAGAAAACGTAGTGGTAGGTCGCTTGATTCCTGCCGGTACCGGTCTTGCGTATCACGCTGAACGTAAGAAAAGACGTCTTGAACGAACCACAGCCAAGCCGACGATCAGTGCATCGGAAGTTGAAGCTGCGCTCAGTCAGGCGTTAAATAAGTAGAAAATAGCGGCGTTTGATCGGTGTTCGAGAGCCGATTAAACGCTTTCTGTTGACTACTAATTGTGCGATAACGTAGAATCGCGCACCTTTCCCGGCTACAGAGGATTTTTCCACTGTTTCTGGGCAATGTCACGAGAAGTGAAATCAGAGAAGAGGCTTAAATGGCTACAATTAACCAGCTCGTTCGTCAACCGCGTAAGCGCGTGACAGAAGCAAGCGCCGTACGGGCTCTAGAAGCGTGCCCTCAACGCCGCGGTGTGTGTACTCGCGTATACACAACTACACCTAAGAAACCTAACTCGGCCTTACGTAAAGTATGTCGTGTGCGGTTAACCAACGGTTACGAAGTGTCTTCGTATATCGGCGGTGAAGGTCACAACCTGCAAGAACACAGTGTTGTGCTGATCCGTGGTGGTCGAGTAAAAGACCTACCAGGTGTTCGTTATCATACGGTTCGTGGTGCTCTGGATACTTCCGGCGTCAACGATCGTAAGAAAGCACGCTCCAAGTACGGTACTAAACGACCAAAAAGCTAGTTTTGTTTATTTATCCAGTCTCAGAATAAGCAGTAAGGCTGAGTGCGGTACGCAGTTCCTAACGGAAGTTCGTAGCCGAATTTCAGATCTGCCTGAAGACCTAAATTAAGGGGCTTATCAATGCCAAGAAGACGCGTCGCTGCGAAGCGTGAAATCCTGCCAGATCCAAAATTTGGCAACACCCAGTTGGCTAAGTTCATGAACCACGTGATGGTTGATGGCAAGAAGTCAATTGCGGAAAAAATCGTTTACGGTGCCTTAGACATCGTAAAAGACAAGGGTCATGAAAACCCTCTCGAACTTTTCGCCAAATCACTCGAAAGTATCGCGCCACTGGTTGAGGTTAAATCTCGCCGGGTTGGTGGTGCTACTTACCAGGTTCCTGTCGAAGTTCGTCCTTCTCGTCGTGAAGCGCTTGCCATGCGTTGGTTGGTCGATGCTTCACGCGGTCGTGGCGAAAAAAGTATGCGTCAACGTCTTGCCGGTGAATTGTTAGATTCAGCAGATGGCAAAGGTTCCGCGGTTAAAAAACGTGAAGACGTGCATCGTATGGCTGAAGCCAACAAAGCATTCTCTCATTATCGCTTCTAATTCACTGGATACGGAGATAGAGTCGTGGCTCGCAAAACTCCTTTAGAACGCTACCGAAATATCGGTATCGTAGCGCATGTAGACGCTGGTAAGACAACGACTACAGAGCGCGTCCTTTTCTACACCGGTATTTCTCATAAAATCGGTGAGGTGCACGATGGTGCAGCGACAATGGATTGGATGGAACAAGAGCAGGAGCGTGGTATTACCATTACTTCTGCTGCTACCACCTGTTTTTGGCGTGGTATGGGTAAGCAATTTGACGAACATCGGATCAATATCATTGATACGCCGGGCCACGTTGACTTCACCATTGAAGTTGAACGTTCGCTGCGCGTACTCGATGGTGCTGTCGTGGTGCTCTGTGCTTCCTCGGGCGTGCAACCGCAAACGGAAACTGTATGGCGTCAAGCCAATAAATACCATGTTCCGCGTATGGTGTTCGTCAACAAGATGGACCGTGCCGGCGCTGACTTTCTGTTTGTTTTAGAGCAAATGAAAGATCGCTTGGGTGCCAACGCTATTGCTATGCAATTGCCTATTGGTGCCGAGGACGATTTCAGCGGTGTAATCGATCTAGTATTAATGAAAGCCATTCACTGGAATATGGAAGACCAGGGTATGACCTTCGAATACGGAGAGATTCCAGCTGATATGGCCGACATCTCTGCCGAGTACCGTCTGAAATTGGTTGAAGCTGCTGCTGAAGCCAACGACGAGTTGATGGAAAAGTACATGGAAACTGAAACCTTGTCGGTCGAAGACCTCAAGATCGGTTTGCGTGCACGTACCATTGCCGGTGAGATCGTTTTGACTCACTGCGGTTCTGCGTTCAAGAACAAGGGTGTGCAAGCCGTTCTCGACAGCGTGATCGAATACATGCCGTCGCCAACTGAAGTGAAGCCAATTGAAGGTATTTTGGACGATGGCGTAACGCATGAAGCGGTACTGGCATCCGATGATGTACCTTTTGCGGCTTTGGCCTTCAAAATCGCTACTGACCCATTCGTGGGTACTTTGACCTTTGTCCGTGTCTACGGCGGAGTATTGAAGTCTGGTGATGCGGTGTTCAACTCGGTTCGTGGTAAAAAAGACCGCGTCGGCCGTATGGTTCAGATGCACGCTAACAACCGTGAAGAGATCAAAGAATTGGCAGCCGGTGATATCGGTGCGTTGATCGGCGTGAAAGATGTGACCACTGGGGACACCTTCTGTGACCCGAGCCACATCATCACGTTGGAGCGCATGGACTTTCCCGAGCCGGTTATCTCTGTTGCTGTTGAACCAAAAACCAAGGCCGACCAAGAGAAAATGGGTGTTGCTTTGGGTAAGTTGGCTCAAGAAGATCCTTCTTTCCGGGTTCATACCGACGAAGAAACCGCACAAACGATCATCGGTGGTCAGGGTGAATTGCACCTTGATATCATCGTTGACCGCATGAAGCGTGAGTTCAAAGTAGAATGTAATGTTGGTGCGCCACAAGTGGCCTACCGAGAGCGCATTCGTGAATCGGCCGAAATTGACTCCAAGTTTGCCCGTCAGTCGGGCGGTCGTGGTCAGTACGGTCACGTGGTTATTCGCTTTGAACCTGCTGAAGATCCAAACGCTGAAGGCCTCGTTTTTGTAAACGAAGTGGTCGGCGGTACGGTACCGAAGGAATACATTCCTGCTGTTCAGAAAGGTATTGAAGAGCAGATGAAGAATGGTATTTTAGCCGGTTATCCGTTGCTTGGTCTGAAAGCGACATTGATTGATGGTTCCTATCACGATGTCGACTCAAACGAGATGGCGTTTAAGATCTCTGCCTCGATGGCCGTCAAAAAGCTGAAAGAGAGAGCGAATCCGGCCCTATTGGAGCCCGTCATGCAGGTTGAAGTTGTTACACCTGAAGACTACATGGGCGACGTTATGGGCGACTTGAACCGTCGTCGTGGCACACTGCAAGGTATGGGTGATGGTCCGACAGGTAAGGTCATTGACGCAGAAGTACCGCTTTCCGAAATGTTCGGTTATGCAACGTCTTTGCGCTCTATGTCTCAAGGTCGAGCGTCTTATACAATGGAATTTGCAGCTTATAAAGAAGCTCCAAATAACGTTGTTGAATCTATCATTAAAAAATCGTAATTAGCTAAGCTAGTGCTAACTTTAGAGGAAATACCAAATGGGTAAGGCTACATTTGAACGAGTTAAGCCCCACGTAAACGTGGGCACAATCGGTCACGTTGACCATGGTAAAACTACTTTGACTGCGGCTTTAACTCGCGTATGTGCAGAGACTTGGGGCGGTTCTTTCGTTGCTTTTGACGGCATCGATAACGCACCGGAAGAGCGTGAGCGTGGTATCACCATCTCTACCTCACACGTTGAGTACAACTCGCCTGCGCGTCACTATGCGCACGTTGACTGTCCTGGACACGCCGATTATGTGAAAAACATGATTACTGGTGCTGCTCAGATGGACGGCGCGATCCTGGTTTGTTCTGCTGCTGATGGCCCGATGCCACAAACGCGTGAGCACATCCTGTTGTCTCGTCAGGTTGGCGTACCGTACATCGTCGTGTTCCTGAACAAGGCTGACATGGTCGATGACGAAGAGTTATTAGAGCTGGTCGAAATGGAAGTTCGTGACCTGTTGTCACAGTACGAATTCCCAGGTGACGACACGCCTATCATCATCGGTTCTGCACTGATGGCATTGGAAGGCAAAGACGACAACGAAATGGGCACTACCGCTGTTCGTAAACTGGTTGAAACTCTGGATTCTTATATTCCTGAGCCAGTTCGCGCCATCGACCAGCCTTTCTTGTTGCCGATCGAAGATGTTTTCTCAATCTCTGGTCGTGGCACCGTGGTTACAGGTCGTGTTGAACGCGGCATCGTAAACACCGGTAACGAAGTTCAGATCATCGGTATTCGTGCGACTACAACTTCGGTTGTAACGGGCGTTGAAATGTTCCGTAAGCTGCTTGACGAAGGTCGTGCAGGCGAGAACATCGGTGCGTTATTGCGTGGTACTAAGCGCGACGACGTTGAACGTGGCCAAGTATTAGCGAAGCCAGGTTCTATCACTCCGCACACAGTTTTCGAGTCTGAAATCTACGTGTTGAGCAAAGAAGAAGGCGGACGTCATACTCCGTTCTTCAAGGGCTATCGTCCACAGTTCTACTTCCGTACAACCGATGTAACGGGTGCGTGTGAACTGCCAGAAGGCGTTGAAATGGTTATGCCAGGTGACAACGTTAAGATGGTTGTGACTCTGATCTCTCCAATCGCGATGGATGAAGGCTTGCGCTTCGCCATTCGTGAAGGCGGCCGTACTGTTGGCGCCGGTGTTGTTGCTAAAATCATCGAGTAATCGATAATTTGGTAAGAACAAAAAAGAGCGCTTCGGCGCTCTTTTTTTTGCCTGTGATAAACGGTTAAGTACCCCATTAACGTTATACCTCGCCCTGCAGGACCTGCCGTTCTGCTCACCCTAAGCCCCCCTCGGTATTGTGATCTAACCCCTGTTTGCGCTTATCTGTTAAAGTTATGGTCCTAAGCTCATTCGAACGATCGTAAATCTACTCCGCCTAGTGGTTTATAATCAATTAGGTTGCAAAAATCATAAGGTAAAAGTGCCATGAAAAGAGCCTGTCCGATCGTTTATCGAGAGTCTGCCATGGGGCTTGAGATCTTGGCGTTCAGCCAACCCACCGCTGGCAAGCAGCTGGTGACCGGTCTTATCGGTGCCAAAGAGACCTTGGCGGCATCCTGTGTGCGCTCACTACGCCAGGCATCGGGTCTTAAAGGTAAAGCGAAGCGCTATATTGGCAAGGAACTGATGGCGGACGTCGACGCGACCTATGGCTTCTACCTGATGGAGACCGACCCAATCCTGGTGGAGCATTGGCAGGTCGCCGAGGTCAGCGATGAGCATGAGCCTAATGAGTTCTTCTGGCATCGGCTCGATCAGCCTCTGGGTGAGGACTGGCAGCCGCTCTACCAGGAGCTCATCAGTTATATTGCCCGACACTTTAATCCAGTAACCGGCCAACCCTCCGATCCCTAGGGTTGCCCGAGGGAGGGCCGGGCGCTAGTCTTGGCTGCTGGCCATCCCGGTGCTAAATCGTCTCTGTTATCCCCCGGTAGCTTGGATTATCCAGTTGAATATGTGTCAGTGGCATCAAAAAACTCCACCCTGTCCTGTCTGCACCTGCTTTCTTAGCCGTATTCCGCTAATATCGAAACAACGATTAAAGTGTTAATTACGGATTGGTAGTCTTAAGCCCAATAACAATTATAAGGAGACCCCTCGCCTCATGACTCATCTTGCGAAGCGACTAAACAATGTTCTCGAAGCGCGGCCATTCGATTCCTTAGGTGTTTTTCCGCAGGAT
Source organism: Reinekea forsetii (assembly GCF_002795845.1). GTDB lineage: Bacteria > Pseudomonadota > Gammaproteobacteria > Pseudomonadales > Natronospirillaceae > Reinekea > Reinekea forsetii. The sequence continues at coordinate 3,412,856 of NZ_CP011797.1, read as the reverse complement.
AAGGCATGGTTGATACGAGTCTTCCTGCCGGATGTTGATCGCGTTCGGGCGCTGTCTATTGATGGCACAGTAGATTACGGAGCGATGGACCAGGCAGGTCCCGGTTTGTTCGAATTGTGTGTTGAAGGCGCTGATAAACCTGTTTATAGCCTCCAGGTCGAGAAGGGGAAGGATAGCTGGCGGGTCGTGGACGCCTACCAGTTCACCGAACGCGCCCTCGAGGATTTCCCGTGCAGTTCAGATACCCTGTATAAAACCATGGGTGCTCAGTTATGCAGCACTCCGACCCGTCAGGGTCCGCTGCACGGTGTGCGCTTTGCCGTCTATGCCCCCAATGCTCGATCGGTCAGTGTGATCGGCGATTTTAACCATTGGGATGGTCGGATTCATCCGATGCAAAGCAGTGAGGATGGTATCTGGCGCCTGTTTGTGCCGGAACTTGCTGCCGGCGCCAAATACAAGTTCGAATTAAAGGACATGCGCGGGCACCTGTTGCCGCACAAGTCCGATCCTTATAACTTCTATTGCGCCCAATATCCGGAATTCAATTCCATTGTCTTTGATCACAGCCAGTATCCGTGGCAGGACCAGGCCTGGCAAGCACGCGAGATTGTTGCGGCAACCAAGGCCCCAATGACGACCTATGAGCTGCATGTTGGGTCGTGGCGCCATATGGAAGGTCGCCCCATGACTTACCGCGAACTGGCCGACCATCTGATTCCTTATCTCTGTGAAATGAACTTCAGCCACGTCGAATTCGTACCGATCAGTGAGCATCCATTCGATGGCAGTTGGGGATACCAACCATTAGGGCTTTTTGCGCCGACCAGCCGATATGGCACGCCCGATGACTTCAAGTATTTTGTCGATCAATGCCATCAACAAAACATCGCGGTTCTGGTCGATTGGGTACCAGCCCATTTCCCCTCTGATACCCACGGCCTAGCCCGATTCGATGGCACAGCGCTCTACGAATATGAAGATCCGCAACGCGGTTGGCACCCCGACTGGAACTCCTATATTTACGATTTTGGGCGCTTCACTGTGCGCGACTTCCTGATCTCATCGGCCTTGGTTTGGCTCGATTATTTCCATATTGACGGCCTGCGGGTCGATGCCGTCGCCTCAATGCTGTACCTGGACTACTCGCGCGAAAGTGGCGAATGGGTCCCGAACGTGAACGGTGGCAACCACAATTATGAGGCCATTGAACTGGTCAAGCGCTTTAATACCACCGTTTATGGCCGATTCCCGAAAGCCATCACCATTGCCGAGGAGTCAACCGCCTTTGATGGGGTTACCCGGCCGGTCTTCGCCGGCGGCTTGGGCTTTGGGTTTAAATGGAACATGGGTTGGATGCATGACTCGCTTGCCTACATTGGCCGTGACCCGGTGCATCGAGCCTACCACCATGACGAATTGACTTTTTCGATGGTTTATTCATTTAACGAGAACTTCGTCTTGCCCCTATCCCACGATGAGGTCGTGCACGGCAAGGGCTCCATCCTGGCGCGGATGCCGGGCGATGAATGGCAAAAAACCGCGAACTTACGGGCCTATTATGGCTATATGTACGGTCACCCTGGGAAAAAATTAAACTTTATGGGCAACGAATTCGCCCAGGGTATCGAGTGGAACCACCAGGCCCAACTTGACTGGTATTTGTTGCAGTTCGAACGTCACAGCGGCATGCAAAACTTATTCAAGGATCTCAATCGGTTGCATCGTGATGAAGCCGCCTTGCATCAACGTGACTGCGATCCGAGTGGCTTCCGCTGGTTGAACCACAGCGACTCCGCCGCCAGTGTGTTCAGCTTTGCCCGGTTTGGTGATCAGGGCGAGCTGGTGCTGGTAGTTTCGAATATGACGCCCACGCCCCATGCTCGCTACCGGATCGGCGTGCCCAGTGCCGGTCAATATGAAATAATCCTCAACACCGATTCGCATTTTTATGGTGGAAGCAATTACCATATCGGCAATCTATATGACAGCGCCGATGAACCGGCCAACGGGCTAGAATTTTCATTGGATATTAGCGTGCCGCCGTTGGCGACCATTTTTCTGAAGCGAATTTAACAGGCGTACAGGGTAACCAAGGGTATCGGTTGCTCGCACGATAGGAGAGAAGGTTCCCCATGATGACTCGAGTAAGTCCGGTGACGGGCGTAAGTGCAGGGAGGCCCTTACCGCTGGGGCTCAAGGTTTTAAGTAATGGTGTTAATTTCGCCGTGTACGCGCCCCTGGCCCAGGGTATTGAAGTCTGCCTATTCGATGAGCAAGACAACGAGCTGAGTCGGCATCGCCTCCCGTCGCGCACTGGGGATGTTTGGCACGGTCATATCGACGGGATGTTGGCGGGACGGCGCTACGGTTATCGCGCCTATGGCCCCTTTGAACCGATCAATGGGCTCTGGTTTAATCCCCATAAGGTAATTATCGATCCCTATGCGCCGGAAATATCGGGCCCGTTAACGGCTAATAGCTATCTTTTTGCGCACGATGCCGAGGTCCAAGGCGACTTTGTGATGGATCTGAAGGATAACGCCAAGCACGTTCCGAAAGGGCGCATACCGGGTCAGATGCCGTTCCAGTGGACTGCCGAGTCACCGCACATCAGTTGGCGGGAAACGCTAATATATGAGTGCCATGTTAAGGGCTTTAGCCAAAAGAATCTGGCAATCCCCGAAGCCATCCGGGGCACCTATTTGGGTCTGGCGCATCCGGCCAGCATTGAACATCTGCAGCGCCTGGGCATCACCTCGGTCGAACTCTTGCCCTGTTTTGCCTTTATGCCCGAACACCGTCTCAATGACCTCGATCTGACCAACTATTGGGGCTATAACCCGGCGTTGTTTTTTGCGCCGGAGCCGCGGTATGCCCACCAAGATGCGGTAACCGAGTTTAAGACCATGGTTAATGCCCTGCACCAGGCCGGCATCGAGGTGATCCTCGATGTGGTTTACAACCACACCGCCGAAGGCGGCATGTTGGGCCCGGTCATTGCCAATAAGGGCCTACATCCGCGCAGTTTTTATCGCTATTTTGAGGACAATTATAGCCATTACATCGATAACTCCGGCTGTGGCAATTCGGTTAATAGCCACCATCCCTATGCGTTGAAATTGATTCTCGACAGCATGCGGCACTGGATGAGCGAATATCGGGTCGATGGCTTTCGCTTCGATTTGGCGGCCAGTCTCGGACGCGAAAAATGGGACTTCTCGCCCGAAGCCACCTTCTTTAAGGCCATTATGCAGGACCCCGTTCTATCCGCGGCCAAACTGATTGCCGAGCCATGGGATATCGGTCGGCACGGCTATCAATTGGGTCATTTCCCAGAAAATTGGTACGAATGTAACGATAAGTTTCGCGATACGGTACGCCAGTTTTGGCGCGGCGATCAGGGTATCACTGGCGACTTTGCTACCCGCCTGATGGGCTCCAGTGATGTCTTTCACAAGGGCGCCATGGGCTATTCAGCGACCATTAACTACGTCACCTACCATGATGGCTACACCCTGCACGACCTGGTCTCCTACAACAATCGGCATAATGAGGCCAACCAAGAACACAATATGGACGGTCACGGCAATAACCTGAGTTTCAATCACGGTGTCGAGGGCGAAACCCGCGACCCGCAAATTGTCGAGCGACGCGCTCGGCAGAAGCGTAATTTTATCGCCACCCTGATGATGTCCCAGGGTGCGGTGCATTTTCTCGGCGGTGATGAGCTGGGCCGGACTCAGCGCGGCAATAACAACGCCTATTGCCAGGATAACGATATCAGCTGGTATCAATGGGACGAACGCGATATCCAGCTCGAAGCCTTTACTCGGCAGGTCATCGCGTTGCGCAAAAGCAGTTCCTTGTTCAGCGACATGGTGCTCAAGGGCCAGCTGAATTTCCAGTCGCCCTTTTCATCCGACGAGGTGCACTGGTATCGGCCGGACGGCTATGTCATGGAGATCAAGGACTGGCATGACCCGAAAACCCAGTCGTTCGCCATGCTGTTATCCAGTGACATTAAGAATCCAGCGGTAAATTTGCACCTCTGTGATGAGTATTATCTGGTGATCTTCAATGCCAGCGCTGCCGACATGGAGTTTACCCTGCCGGCTAATCCGATCAGTGGTTGGGTCACCCTGTGCGATACGGCGCGAAATAATGGCCTGCTACCTGAGGAGCCGCCGATTGTTAAGGGCGCGTATCTGTTGCTGGCCCAATCCGTGGTTGTATTGGGCAAGGCCTATTCGTCCTGAACCGCGCACCGACAGCGAGTTTGTGTCGGTGCGATGCACGCTCTATACTGCGCCGTTCCGATACGCTAACTCGAATGTGACCGCCTCATGTCTATCAGCAATGCCATTGTTCATCAATTTTTCCGTAACAGCACTACCAACGCCCTGCAGCTGCGTGCCGATGAGCTTGGCATTGATGAGCCGTTGCATGACCTCCTAGGTCAGGTTAAGAACGCCTTCTATAATCGCAGCAACAAGCAGTATGGTCGCTTCAGTGACGAGGCCGGGCACGTTAAAGCCCTGGCCGGTCAATGGGCCAGCCGGAGCCTAGGCTTTGTCACCCTAACCGAGCAGTGGATGAAGCACTTGCAAACGGAATTGATTGCTCGTGAGTTAGATATCGAGGGTTATTGGCTGTTTGCGCAAGAGACGTTGGAGCAGGGTGACCAGCTGTGGTTCTTTCACTTTAAACACAAGCCCGGCCTGTATCTCAGCCATGACTTAGATTTGGGCGACGCAGCGATGATTGATTTTAGTCGTTTAGGCTTTGGCGGCGTCATAGACTTGGCGGCTTTGAGCCGAAAAGATGCGCAATATTTGACGCTCAGCTTCGGTTTTGGTGACCGGTCCTTGCAGGTGGCGTTACTCGATGTGGTTAATTTCGTCGATACCTTGGACACCTCGGTCGACACCGACCGCTTTATGGCCATCGTCAAGGCCTACAGCGAGACCTTACCCACTGAGAAATGCGCCAATTATCGCCGCAAGGCCATCGAATACTGTACCGAGCAAGACAAGCTGGGTGAGACGGTGGTGTGTAACGACATATCCGTGGCGCTGGCCAGTGCTCAGGATCCCGCCCGGTCGGAAAGCCTGGTGACCTTTATGCAGCAGACCGAGCCTGAGGCGAAGGCCGAATTTATCCCAGATCGGAAAAGCCTGAAAAAATACCTGCGCTACACCGGCAAAAGCAAAGAAGTCTCGATCAGTTTCAGTAATGATATTCTCGGCAAGAACGTTAATTTCAATCCGGAAAACGAATCGCTCACCATCACCAATTTGCCGGCAGCCTTGCTCAAACAGCTGAAAGAAGAATTAGGTCAGCTGTAACTCAACCCATTGTGCACGAGAGCGACTATGACCAATAACGATGTACTACGTCGAATACGCTATATTTTTAGCCTGACCGATAAGAAGATGATTGCCCTGTTTGCCGCCGGTGGTCTGGAGGCGACTCGCGCCGACGTCAGCCAATGGTTGAAAAAAGATGAGGATCCGGATTTTCAGAAATGTACCGATCTCAAGCTCGCACGCTTTCTGAACGGTTTTATTATTGAGCATCGCGGCAAGAAAGAGGGCGAGGAGCCCGTGGCCGAAACGCGCTTGACCAATAATATTATCTTCCGAAAACTGAAAATCGCGCTTAATCTGACTTCGACCGACATACTGGCCCTGCTGCAGGAAACCAACTTCCGCCTCGGCAAGTCTGAGCTATCGGCTTTTTTCCGCAAACCGACCCATGTACTGTATCGCGAGTGCCAAGACCAGATACTGCGCAATTTCCTTCAGGCGCTATTGCACAAGCATCATAAACCCCAGCCCTGAAGCTCAGTCCTGAACCCGGCCGCGCAGCGCCTTGGTCTTGCCGTTTTGGGTTTTGCTGTCCATGCGCCGACGTTGGGAGCCGCGCGTCGGTTTGGTGGCACGACGCGCCTTTTGCACGACGCCAGCACCTTGAATCAGCTGCTGCAACCGACTGAGGGCTTCGGCGCGGTTTTTTTCTTGGGTGCGAAAGGTCTGGGACTTGATTACCAAAACGCCCTCGCTGGTGATCCGACTGTCGTTCAGCGCCAGCAAGCGCGCCTTATAGAACTCTGGAAGGGAGGATGCTTGGATATCAAAGCGCAGGTGAATGGCGCTGGAAACCTTGTTGACGTTTTGCCCGCCCGCGCCTTGCGCCCGAATGGCGTTCAGTTCTATTTCATCGTCGCCGAGAGCGATATTTGCCGTAATCAATAACACACTATTGTTCATCTAGGGGCTGAGTTGTCAGTTTACCAGAGCGCGGTGCCGGCTGCCGGCGAAATATCATCTCGCCGACCCCGAGCATGCCTTTTAGCTGCCCTTATTCAAATGCTCGGCCCAAAGGCGATACTGCTCCAAGCACTCGGCATTGGCCAGTGCCGAGAGGTTTTGCGGTGCCTCGCCGCGCAGTATTTGGGTCACCGCCAATTCGACTTTTTTGCCAGACCGGGTATAGGGAATGGCCGCGACCTCGAGGATATGGCTGGGCACGTGGCGCGGCGTGGTGTTGCTGCGAATCGCCTGACGGATGCGCTGACGCAGCCCATCGTCGAGCACAATAGTAGGCGCTAGCTCAACAAAGAGCACCACCTCGACATCGTCTGTCGTGGCGCGGCCAACGACCAACGAGTCGGCTATTTCGGTCAAGCCATCTACCTGGCGGTAGATTTCGGCCGTGCCGATGCGCACCCCACCTGGATTCAGCGTGGTATCACTGCGGCCCAAAATCACCACCTGACCCTGCTCATCGATACTGCAGAAGTCACCCTGTGCCCAAACGCCGGGAAAGCGTTCGAAATAGGCGGCATGATAGCGACGATTTTGATCGTCCTGCCAAAATCCCAATGGCATGCAGGGGGCCGGCGCGGTGCACACCAGCTCTCCGCGTTGATCGATAACCGCCTTGCCCTCATCGTTCCACGACTCAATCGCCATACCCAGGTTGGCCGCCTGGATCTTGCCGCGCCGAACCGGCTGCCAAGGATTGCCGCCGACAAAGCAGGATACTATATCGGTGCCACCGGAAATTGAATGCAGCATCAAGTCTTGCTTGATGGCTTGGTATACCCAGTCAAAGTCTTCTGGTGCCAGCGGCGAACCGGTGGAGAACACGGTGCGCAGGGCACTGAGATCGAGATCGTCGGTGCTCAACTGTTGGCTGCGACAGGCCGCCAAAAATTTGGCGCTGGTACCGAAGTGCGTAAAGCCATGCCGGGCCGCTAACTGCCAAAGAACCGTCGGCCCCGGGTACATCGGATTGCCATCATAGAGTACCAGGGTCGCACCGGTGCTCAAGCCCGAGGCCAACCAATTCCACATCATCCAGCCGGTGGTGGTGAAGTAAAAGAAGACCGAATCGGCGGACAGATCGGCGTGCAGACGAAATTCTTTGATATGTTGCAGCAGGGTACCGCCCGCGCCGTGCACGATGCACTTGGGTTTGCCGGTGGTACCGGAGGAAAAGAGAATGTACAGGGGCTGATTAAAGGGCCAGCGGTGTAACTCAGGTACGGCGCGATCACCCTGCACCAGGCTGGCAAAGTCGACGCTGTTGGCCAGTGCGGGCGCATCGGGTAGCACGGCGACGTTGATCAGGTGTGTCACCGACGGTATCGCGCTGCGCAGCTGTGCGACCACCTCATGGCGCTCATAGGTTTTACCGCCATATTGGTAGCCATTACCGGCCAGCATCACCTTCGGTTCGATTTGGCTAAAGCGATCGCATGCGCCCTCAAAGCCAAAGTCTGGCGAAGCCGATGCCCAGATGGCACCGAGGTAGGCGGTCGCCAACATGCCGATCAAGGCCTCAGGAGTATTGCCGAGATAGGCGACCACCCGATCGCCGGGTTGTAGATTGCAGTCTTGCTTTAGGAAAGCCGCCAGCTGCAGGGTTTGGTCGGTCAGCTCACGGTAACTCAGACGGATCTCAGGTCGAGATTCACTGCAGGCAATCAATGCGCTGTGCTCCGGCTTACCGGCGGCTAACAGATTCTCGGCAAAATTTAAGCGCGCCTCAGGGAACCATTCAACCCCCGGCATCGACTGATCGGTCAGTACGCGGTCGCCCATCTCGCCGCGAACCTGGCCGAAACGCCAGACCTCCGCCCAAAATGCCGCCAGCTCGGTTACGCTGTAGTGATGCAGCTCCTGATAGCTGGCAAAGGACTGCCCACTGCTGTGAGTGAGTTGGCGGGCAAAGGAAGTCAATTGATTGGCTTCAATTTGCTCTGGTGAGGGTTGGAACAGGAGATCTGTCATCACAAACTCGCTAGTCAGGTGTAACGCTGGGCACCGTTAATTGGGTGCATCCATGCACCGCTGCTTCATCGAGGGTAGCGCTGAACGCGGCACAGGAAACTCATCAAATGTGTTGAGTGCTATAGCGTTTCTGGGCCTACTGTCAGGGTACCGGTGCTGTTACGGGTATCGGAATTGGGATGGTAAGGGTACAGCAGAGGCCGCCCAGTTGCGAGGGGCCCAAATCGAGCTGTCCGTTAAACCAGCGCTCAACATAATGCTGTACCACACTGAGTCCGGAGCCCAGGTATTCATAGGGCTTGGAGGTAACGAAGAGTTTGAGAACTTCGACATATTGGTCCTGATCGAGACCCGGCCCAGAATCTTCGACCGTTACGATCAGCACCTTGGTGGTCTGTTTGAGCCTAACCAGGGTCCGTCCAGCGCTACAGGCCTCCAAGCCGTGAATCAGAGCATTGGTTACCAGTTCCTTAACCAGTTGGGTGAACAGGATCAAGGGTAGGCCAATAATCGCCTGGGCATCATCCGCCGTAACCTCTAGCTGATGTGAACTAGTGCCAAACAGGTCGGTAAATTGTCGCTGCCAGTATGCCTGGACCACCGATGCCGGCAGGTTTTGGCAGTCGCTATCGGTCGCGTCGTGCACCCTTTCCTCAAAATGGCGGTAAATGCGCGCCAATTGATCGGCGGACTTGCGTGCCGAGCTCAGTAGCGCTTGATTCTCGCCACTGAATTGATCGGTCGATAGCAGAGCCATAAAATTAATCAGGTTGCCTATCGAGCGAGCACTCATTGGCACCAGGCCGGCCAATTGCTCGGCCAATAAGACCATTTTACGGTTACTGACCATCTGCCCCTCGATCAGGGTGTCCTCCGTTTGATTGCGTCTGACAAGTTGTCCGAGGACGTTGGCATAGGTACGAGCCATTGCACACTGGTCGGCGGCGATCGGCAATTGGCTGACTAAATTGTCGACATAGATCCAACCCAAAAGACTATCACCGGAAAAAATTGCCGCTTGCAGCTGCCAGCCTGTGGCGACAGCTGCACCCAGATCTTGCAGCATGACGTTGTCACAATAACGGATCCGTTCTGCCTCGGGATGGACAATTTGATCGGCGCTAACGGGGGCGTAAAAGCCCCGTTCATTGCGCACTTGGCCCTGTGCATCGGTGCCCCAAGTGCCTACCTGTTGGTGCCGGGTCGAGTCATACAAGAGGATGCCTGCGCGGTCAAAACCCAATGGGTCTTGCAGGGCCATAACCGCACGCCGGAGCAGATCATCGAGGTTTTCGGCGCAGGCTAATTTCTCAAAAGCCGTATTTAAATGCTCTAAGCTGGACATAGTATTTTCACGCGGCTAGCCGACTAAAGGATTCATTCAAAGCTTAGCAGTCTTTTAGGATTTTCACCCTGAGGGCCATTTGCGTGCAGGCTGGTTGCACACTAACCTGAAGAGTAATAGCCGCGGTGAGGAGACGCCCAATGGACACCACGCAGATGTGGGTCGTGGTTCAATTAAATGCGCAACCGGTGGCATTTCCGGCAACATTGATTAAAGAAGTTGTGCCCTGGCAACCCCTAAATCCGGTGCCGAGTAAAGCCTTGGGTGTGATGGGACTGATCAATCTGCGCGGAGAGACGCTGGCGGTAATGGATGTGCTGACGATGAGTGGACTTGGTTGTATTGCGCAACCAAGCTTTATGCTGGTCCTGGACTTCCCCGACAGCCGAGTCGGGCTGGCGGTGGATCGGATTGAAGGGGTGCAGTATTTTACCGAGGAGCAGATCGATATCGACATGGCCGGTGGCTATATTCAAGGAACCACAAGCCGCGACGACAGGCTCTACCAGCTAATCAGTCCATCTGCCCTAGAGCAACTGATGGCCCGGTTTACCGACGTCAGCGCTATTATCGAGTCGAGCTAGTAGCGCGCCTTGACGGCCTCAAGCATGGCCAATAGGGCGAAGCGATCGGCGTCACTTTCTTTGGTCCAAAAAAAGACTCGCGTTCCGCGCGGTTGTCGGTCAAACCAAAACAGGCCAGATTTCAATTGTTGACCCTGTTCGAGGCACCAAAGAATGGTGTCGGCACCCTGTTCTGCCGTGCGTAAGCGTTTGCCCATGCGATTGGTGAAACCTGGCAAGGCTTCGGCCAATGCATCCGTGCCGACCCAACCAGGATGGGAGCACGAAAACACCAGATTTTTACAACGCTGTGCCAGGAGTCCGTTCAAAACTACTTGGGCTCGTTTGGCGTTGGCGTAACTGTTGACCTTGTCGTAGGTCCTGCTTTGCCAACCCAGGTCGTCCAATTGCAGTTTATGTAGGTACATCCCGCCACTGGCGACCCAATGAACCGGTGCGCCTGGCTGCAAACGATCCTCCTCGATCAGGCGGTTCAAGAGTAGGTAATGGCCGACCACCTGCGCCCCAAAGATCGTATCGAATTGACCATCCACCAGAGTCGGCGTACTGGGCATTCCGCCTGCGTTTAAGACCAGACCATCGTAGTGGCCTAGCGGCAGGGTTTGGATAGCCTTAAAATCACTCAAATCCAACGGCTGGAAGCTGACCTGCGTTTGGCCTGCGAAGTTTTGCTCGAAATCCTGTCGTGTCCGGGCGGTTACCGTGACCTCTGCGCCCATGGCCAGCAGGGCCTTGGTAACTGCGCCGCCAATGCCCCGGCTGCCGCCGGTCACTAGGAAATGTTTACCGGCAAACTTGGCCGCATTCAATTCCGAAAAATGGCGAGCGTGCCGGTGGTAGCCAGTTTGGTCAAAGGAATAAGCGATACTGAGATCGAGCAATTTATCGAACATAGTCTGAATCTCTGGGCTGGGGTATATGCGGAATATTTAAGTGCTATATACGATAATACCCGAGCATTGGGTCAATGCGTGTCTGCAAAAAAGGTCATTCAGGATGCACTTTCTTTGCACATTTGGCTGTTACTCTTAGGCAACTCGATAGGTGTATGAGGTTTTATGTTTGTGTCGATTCGTACCAAGCTTTTTATTCTACTGGTCTTGGCCAATGCCGTGATGGTGGCCGCTCTGTTAACGCTCAATGCGGTGACCTTCAGTCACAGTTTTTCATCCTATGTGGCGCAGCAGGAGTCGAGAAAGCTGGCGGTGCTGATCGATACAATCGCCACCCGCTATGACGTACAGGGCAATTGGGATTGGTTACGAGAGGATTCGGCAAGCTGGATGTCTGTCTTGCGTCAGTCCTTTTCGTCAGCCGAACTCAAGCGCATGGGTCGCTCCAATAACCGACTGCGCCTGAATACAGAACCTCCAGGGAGCAATTCAGAGCCGGAAAACGGCAACGGACATTCGAATCCACCTCCCCACAGTGACTACCTGGGCCGGCTGCGTATTCAGGATGCACAGAATCGACCGATATTGGGGCGTGGCAATGGAACGGAAAACACCCTCTGGCTCGATATTGAATCACCGCTGACCGGGCAATTGGTCGGCCGTCTGGGGTTTCAGCCAACCGCCCGAGTAGACGCCCAATTTGATCGGTTATTTAGGTCCCGTTTAAAGGGACAGGTCGTGGTCATTGGCCTACTCGCCATCACCTTTGCAGCCTTGTTCGCCTTACCCTTTTCCGGCTGGCTGGTGAAGCCGATTCGACGCCTAAACCGGGCTTTGCGGCAGATGGCCGATGGCGATTTGACGGTCTCAGTCGATGCCGATCGGCATGATGAGCTCGGGCAATTGGCCGGGCAATTCAATCGGCTGGCGGTGGTGCTCGAACAAAATCATCAGGACCGGCAACAGTGGGTCAGTGATATCGCCCACGAGTTGCGCACGCCGGTGGCGGTCCTGATGGCGGATATCGAAGCGGCTCAGGATGGCGTGCGTCAGATAGATGCCGCCTGGTTGACCACTTTGCACGGACATTCGGAGCGATTGAATCGACTCATTAATGATTTACATCAGCTCTCTCAGTCGGATTCCGGTACGCTCAATTACCGCTTCGAGGTAATCGATCTGGCCGAGTTAATGGTTGAAACCATCAGCCAATATCAAACCAACTTTGAGCAGGCGCACATTGAACTGGACTGGCAAGTGCCCGACCAACCCATCTGGGTGCACGGCGATGATAAGCGTCTGGTGCAGCTATTAACCAATCTGCTGCAGAACACGCTGCGTTATACCGACGGGACCCCAGACCAACCCGGTCAGCTGCGCGTCCGACTGGTGAGCGTCGCTGGCCAGAGTGAGCTGAGCTGGGAAGATTCCAGTCCAGGCGTTGGCCCGGAAGATCTCAGCAAGCTGTTCGATCGACTCTATCGCGTAGATGCCTCGCGCAGTCGGGCCAGTGGGGGGTCCGGCCTGGGTCTGGCCATCGTTAAAAATATTATCGAGGCACACGCTGCCAGTATCGAGGCGACATCGGGCCGTTTAGGCGGTTTACGTCTGGTTATCCGGTTTCCCGCGGTGCCGGAGCACGGCAGATGAGTCATATATTAATTGTTGAAGATGAACGTCATTTAGCCGAATTGGAACGGGATTATTTGCTCCGAGACGGCTTCGAGGTGACGGTTCTAAACCGAGGCGATGAGATGGCCACTTGGTTGGCGGACAATGTGGCCGACCTGGTTATCCTCGACTTGATGTTGCCTGGGCGCGATGGCTTGGATCTGTGTCGGGATCTGCGCCGGCAAGGTGATGTGCCGATAATTATCACCACGGCCAAGGTCGAAGAAATCGATCGGCTGGTCGGCCTGGAGTTGGGCGCGGATGACTACCTCTGCAAGCCGTTTAGTTTGCGTGAGCTGGTGGCCCGAGTAAAGACCGTGATGCGCCGGTCGCAGCAGCATCAGGCGCTCAGCGAGAAGGCATCACCTCGCCTCCATATTCCCGATCAGGGCAGTCAGGTTTGTTTGGGAGCGAACTGTATCGAATTAACGGTGGTCGAACTAAAGTTACTGCAACTGCTGATGAGCCATCCGCAGCAGATCTTCTCGCGCGATAAGATTATCGATCGAATCTATACCGATCGGCGTGTGGTGTCGGACCGAACCATCGACAGCCATATTAAAAAATTGCGCAAGAAACTCTTAGGCCTAAACGCCGAACACGACTATATCTACTCCGTCTATGGCGCCGGCTATCGCTTTCAAACCGAGCTCGACCGGCCCTAATCGAACTGGCCGCGCAACTTTTCAGTAGCCATAGGTCAAGGTTATGTCATTGCACATTTCTGCCATTTTTTATGCACCTTGTGGCGCGAAGATGGATCTCAACCAAGGCAATGGGCTTGGTCATTTTCCTCTAGGAGTCATAACCATGATGCACTTTAAGCAATATATCCGCACCATCCTAATAACCGTCACGCTAGCCACCGTCGCGGTCGCCACCTTTGCCATGGGTAACCGGGCTGTCGATCCGGCGCAGCGGATGAGCTATATCTTTAGCCAATTGAACCTAACCGAAAGCCAGCAAGCCGAGGTATTGGACCTACTTATCGCGTTTTCGGCTGATCAGCGCAGTCAGATGCAGACGCACAGGGAGGCTATGCGAGCGGCCGACCCCCGACCCACCCGCGCTGAACTGTTAGCGCTCCGAGATAGCCGCCGCAGCGCCCAGACTCAGGTGTTGACCGACCGTCTGAACACCCTATTGGCACCAGAGATAACAGCGGAACTGGTAACCTATCTCGACGCGCACCGTGGTGGGATGATGAGCGGTGGTCGGCGCGACGTAACGGGCTCTATCGGCGGTCGTGGCCACGGTAAACATCGAGGATATAATCAGAGCAGCAACCAGGAACGCATTGAGGGCTAATGTATCTCGGATTATGCGGTTCTCCTCAATGACTGTCTTTAGGTGTCTCTTATTCTTCAATTAAATACAGTTATACTTTTTGCATTGGTAATACTAAAATCGGTCGCAGATAGCAGATAGCAGATAGCAGATAGCAGATAGCAGATAGCAGATAGATTAACCCCTGAAATTAGGAATAAACCATGATCCAATTTAGTAAAAAGCTGCTCGGCGCGATGATCGCCGTTAGTCTGGGTGCTGTTTCCGTCAATACCTTTGCCGCAGAACTAACCCTGGACAACATATCCGAGGCTTTGGAATCCGCCGCACAGGACATTGAAGCGGCAATCAGTGATGTTTTGACCGCGGATTCGGTTGCTGAATCCAATGCAGTTGAGGCCACTTCAAAGCCTGAAGGTACTGCCCCTGGCGAGCAGTGTATAGAAGGCATCGAAGGCGAAGAGTGCACCGAGAATGGTGCCGGCGGGCCAGGCGAGGAAGGCCGCCCACTTCAGGAAGGTGAAGAAGGTAAACCCGGTGAGGAAGGTCGTCCACCTCAGGAAGGTGACCAGGCTGCTGAAGGTGACCAGGCTGCAAAGGGTGACCAGGCTGCCGAAGGTAACCAGGCTGCAAAGGGTGACCAGGCTGCAAAGGGTGACCAGGCTGCAAAAGGTGACCAGGCTGCAAAAGGTAACCAGGCTGCAAAAGGTAACCAGGCTGCAAAAGGTGACCAGGCTGCAAAAGGTAACCAGGCTGCAAAAGGTAACCAGGCTGCAAAAGGAAGCTCAACCAAAAAAGACAAGCCAAAGGGTAAGTAGATTGGCTAGACCCAACCCTCAATCAACCACCGTCTTCGGTGGTTTTTTTTTGGCTGAGACCCCTAGGGTTTTGACCCTAACCAGGATGCGAGGCAAGGTGGTCCTGTATATCTTTCCGCCGAGTGCAGTTGTGTCTCTCAGTCGCGCCTATTGGTATATTGCAGATCCTGCTCAATTTTCTTCTCATCACGAAGCAGTGCCATAACCCCTTGCAGGTCATCGCGTTTTTTGCCCTCGACACGCACCTTCTCGCCTTGGATATTTGCCTTAACCTTGAGGTCAGCTTCCTTGATCAATTTTACAATCAACTTGGCAGTAGCCTGCTCCAAACCCTGCTTGAATTTCATATTCAAGGAAAAGCTTTTACCGCTGTGAACCGGCGTTTCATCAACCTCAGCATAGGCTGAATTGATGCCGCGTTTGTTGCAGTTTTTGGCGGCTATTTCTTCCAGTTGGCGTACTTGAAAGTCGGAATCACACTTTAATACGATGGTTTCATCGCCACTGAGTTCAATGCTGGCGGTGATGCCACGAAAGTCAAAGCGGGTCGCGAGTTCGCGGTTGGCGTTATCGATGGCGTTCTGTAATTCGGTCTTATCAATTTCGGAAACAATATCAAATGATGGCATGGAGATGCTCCTGAGTGAAGGGGATCGATTATAGCAAGAAATCATCGATTAAGGGCAAGCATCGCGGCTGCGGCAGCCCGTTGCTATTGGTATCAGGCCCATTAGCGATGGAAACGTTTGAAACCCAGCCTCATCACGCTCAGCAGAAACAGAAACTTAAGGGTCAGAATCAAGCGATCACCGGCATTGCCATCGAAGCGATCGAGCAATGGCTGTTCCGGCAAATACAGCACGGCGTTGAGCTCGCCGCATTTCACTCGGGTCGTAATCGGGTCCGGTATCTGTTATGGATCGCTTGGTTTTCGTTCAGGTCGATCGCGATCAAGCGGATCCGGCTCGGGTTGATTCCGATCAGCTCAATGGAAGTCAGACTAGGCAATACTGCTTGGGTCGTTTACTGACATGGGCCCGGTATTATTGCAACCAAGGTCTGACTGCAGCCCACTCCGGAATCAGCCGTGCAAGAGGAAACAAGTTATGACGATAAGCAACATAGGTGTCCTAGGCGCCGGCACGATGGGCAGCGGCATTGCCCAGGTCTTTGCCCGGCAAGGCTTCCAGGTTCAGCTGGTGGACAATCAACCAAGTCGTCTGCAGCACGCTGTGTTGGAGATCCAACAGAGTCTCGACAAGGAGGTTGCACAGGGACCTCTCAGTGCAACACAGCGTGACCAGGCCGCGCACAATATCCATACCGCGCCACAAATGGATCGCTTTGTTGACTGCGACCTGGTGATCGAGGCCGTCAGCGAGGAAGAACCGACCAAGATCGCGCTGTTTCAAAGCCTAGATCGAATTTGCCCCGATTCGACCATTTTGGCGTCCAATACCAGCGCCATCTCACTGACCCGAATGGCTGCGGCCACCAACCGGTCGGATCGTTTTATGGGCATGCATTTTATGAACCCGGTTGCCCAGATGGATCTGGTTGAATTAATCCGCGCCTTACAGACCAGTGACGCGACTTATCAGGCGTTACACGAATTGGTACAGCGTATCCAGAAGACACCGGTCACCGTGAAAGACTATCCGGGCTTTGTGTCTAACCGAATTCTGATGCCGATGATCAACGAAGCCGTCTATACCCTCTATGAAGGGGTGGCGAGCAGTACGGACATCGATGCAGTCATGAAGCTGGGCATGAATCATCCGATGGGGCCACTGGAATTGGCTGATTTTATCGGTTTGGATACCTGCCTGGTTATTATGAATGTCTTGCATGATGGCTTTAGGGACAGCAAATATCGGCCTTGCCCGTTGCTGCAGCAGATGGTGGATGCCGGTTATTATGGTAAAAAATCGGGCCGTGGCTTTTATTCTTACTCATAGCCAGAGCCCGCAATATCACCAAGCGGCATAGAGTGAACGGGCGCAATGGCCGCTCAAGGTGGCTAAGGCATCAGCGCGAGGTAACTGCTGTTCGCTTTAGGGTATAGTGGGTAGCCCTTATTTGGAGTTAAAGCAGATCCAATGTCCACGCTCAAGTACCTCTCAGCCTATAGCCCTGACTTGCAGGCACAAGTGCAAAGCCTGATCGATGAGAATCGGCTGGCGCGTTTTTTGCTCGATAAATACCCGACAATACATATGGTGGCCAATGATAAGGCGCTGCGCGATTTTGTGCTCGGCTTGAAGCAGACCTATCTAAAGAAGTCTGATGCCCTCAGCAAGATTGTCTACGATCCCAAGATCCATGTCGTCAATAACGCGCTCGGCACTCACAGCTTTGTGTCGCGGGTGCAGGGCCACAAGCTAAAGAGTAAAAACGAGATTCGCATCAGCACGCTATTTAAAAAGACCCCAGCGGAGTTTTTGCAAATGATTGTCGTGCATGAGCTGGCCCATCTGAAAGAAAAGGACCACAACAAGGCCTTTTACCAGCTCTGCCGGCATATGCTACCGGATTATCACCAGCTGGAGTTTGATCTGCGAGTCTACTTAACCTATGTCGAGCGTTACGGCAACCTCTATTAGCGAGCCGACCGATCAGGCGTTATAGAGGGTATAGGCGCCGATCGCGATAAAACCCATGCCGGCTATATAGTGTAGATATTTCTCATTTATATATTCCGACAATAGGCTGCCGGCGATCACGCCGATGGCAGATGCGACGACCAAAGCCGCCGAGGCCGCGAGAAAGACTGTGGTCTTGCTGACCGCTTTGTCGGCGGCAAACAGCATAGTAGCCAGTTGGGTTTTATCGCCGAGTTCGGCAATAAAAACTGAGACAAAAATCGTTAGAAATATTTTCCAATCCATTTGTTAATCCAATTATTGTAAGGCGCGCGGGTAAGTCGGCATTATCACCGGTTAGGGTGCTGCCGAGCAAGTAATCTCGGCCTGTCCTTGACTCAACGGGGCCAAGCTCATTCGCCGTCCTGAGGTCGATGCAATGATTTATTGTTGCTTACAAGCTCAACCAATAGCGCCGGTCAAGCAATGAATTTCTTTAGGCCGTTTGACTGATTTTCGTTACAAAACCGTTAATAGTCTTCGGCCTCATACCAGTAGTCTTTTTGAAAAGTTAATCGGATAACGGGAATCAGTAATAGTTTTTTAAGCGTTTCCGATAGTTTTATTTCTCAGCGCATGGTTAATAATTTTAACTAAAAAATATTTAATTATTTTTGTGGTCATCACAAAAAAAATAAATTGTACAGAATCGATAACCTTATCGATAATTCGCGCAATCGTTAGCTAAAAAGGAATTCACCTGAATGAACACAATTGCGTCTTTTTATAGCCAAAAAACTTTCTCCGATCGCTTGCACTTCCCCTATGGATTCGCCCGCAGTGGCCAACTTTCGAAAAAGCAGGCCGATCTAATCGAACGGCATGGCGAGGCCTATAAGAATTTGGCCAGTGGTCATCAGCAGCCGGCAACGGCCGAAGAGCAAGAGTTTGTGCGCTGCTGCAATCAATTAAAGGAGGCCGAAACCGAACATGAAAAAGTATGGCTTTTCTATTTGAAATATACCGGCCGTAAACTCAGCTATGTGTCGATGGGCGCTGGTTTTCATATCCCCTCTTTTGAGAATGACTCACCCACAGCTGAGGCGGCGCAAGAATAATAGATTAGGCCTTATAGGCCTAGAGTTAGTGAGGCTAATCAGATGCCGCACGCGCGAGCCTAACGCGCCAGTAAATAGGTTTTAGAGGGGTCGACCAACAGGCGATTGCCCATGCCTTCTCGGCCTAACAACATCAGATAACTCATGTCGGAGCGGTCGGTCAGAGAGATATCAATCTCCCATGTCTGCTGGTTAAGGCTTATGGTCGTGCGAATAACATAGCGTTCGTCGGTGACGCCATTGGATGACTTTATCTTGCGAATATCCCGCAGCGGGGCCTCGCAGTAAATGCAGTCGTCGACCTTGTGGATATTGGGATGAATGGCGAACGTGACCCAGGGTTTACCATCCTTTTTGATTTTTCGAATCTGATCTACATGCAACGCCGAGGTCTTTGCGCCGGTGTCGACACGGACATTTAAGTCACAGATGCCCAGTCCCGGCAGATCACAGTTTTCCAGACTGCCAACCAAGAATTTGCCCTCAATTGCGGGCTCCCAGCCAGTAATAAGTTGTTTCTGGTCACTCATTCCTGTTTCCTCTCCTCTGTGCTGGACAGCTGTTGGGTCTTGCTAACCCCTGTTGGATTAAGTATCACGACGTTAAGAAAGGGTACCACCTGGTGTCCCTTATGCAAAAAATTGATCGTGTTTCAGACTGGCCATAGGCATTGCGTCCAGCACCCTCAAGAGCGACACCTCGCGCACTGCCTGATGGCCACGCATTGCTAATCCCCTGCCAATATAAAGGGATGGTCGGGCATCAGGGCTTCTTGCATAACCTCAATGTTGTCATAAACGTCCTCATCGGACTCCGAAAAAAAGGCAATATGGAATAGCGCATCGCCTTCTTGGGCCAAAGGAATGTTGAGCTTACCGATAATAATGCCAGATCGCACCGCGAGGACTTGGCCAAAGACTTCGCCGAACGGGCCGCCGATCGTTGCCAGGACGTCATTTTTTTGTACCTGGTCGCCGAGATTTTTTAAATGGTTGACGATACCGCTGAAGCCGGTGCGCACCCACGCGCTGTTGTTGGCGACATAGGGCTGCACGATTTTTTTCGGCATCTTACGGGTCAATAGCCCCAAATAGGTTAGGACATTGAGCACGCCGGTTACGCCGGCGCGAATCGAAATCTCATCGAAACGCAAGGCTTGGCCAGCCTCGTAGATTAGGATTTTGGTACCCTGGGCCACAGCCGCTTCGCGCAGCGAGCCATCGCGCAGATTTGAGTTGAGTAGCACCGGTACGCCAAAATTCTGGGCCAGCTTGAGCGTTTCCGGATCTTCGAGAAAGGCGCGTACTTGCGGTAAGTTGGAACGGTGAATCGCACCGGTGTGTAAATCGATGCCATATTGGCAGCGATTAACAATCTCTTCCATCAACATATTGGCCACTCGGCCGGCCAACGAGCCCTTAGCCGAGCCAGGAAAGCTGCGGTTGAGGTCGCGTCGATCGGGCATATAGCGACTTTGATTGAGAACGCCATAGACATTGACCATAGGCACCAGATAGAGCGTGCCGGCACTGACCTTCAGGGTTTTCGACTGAATCAGGCGGCGGACTATCTCGATGCCGTTCAGTTCGTCGCCATGAATGGCCGCGGAGACAAAAACACTCGGCCCAGGGCGTTTGCCGCGGATCACATAGACCGGCATGGTCACTTCGGTGTCGGTATAGAGCCGGGCAACCGGCAGCTCAATACGGTAACTGCGTCCGGGTAAAATTTCTTGATTGCCTATCACCAGAGGTGTCGTGGCCATTGTCGCGCGCTTCTCTTAGGTTAATGTTCAGTCGATTCAGTGGGCCGCTTAACCCTTGCCCTTGGTTTTGGTGCTGATCAGTGCGGCATTGTTTTCAATAAACTCATAGATTAGGCCGGCAACGTCCTTGTTGGTAGACTGTTCGATGCCCTCTAAACCGGGCGAGGAATTCACTTCCATCACCACCGGTCCATTGGCCGACTGCAACAGGTCGACACCACAGACGTTCAGACCCATGACCTTGGCTGCTTTGACGGCTGTGGCGCGCTCTTCTTTGCTGAGCCGGACCAATGTCGCGGTGCCGCCACGGTGCAAGTTGGAGCGAAATTCACCTTCGCCGCCCTGGCGTTTCATCGCCGCGACGACCTTGTTGCCGACCACGAAGCAGCGGATATCGGCACCTCCGGCTTCCTTGATATATTCCTGAACCAGGATGTTGGCTTTTAAGCCCATAAAGGCTTCGATAATACTCTCGGCGGCCTTGTTGGTGTCGGCTAATACCACGCCAATACCCTGAGTGCCTTCCAATAGTTTGATCACCAGTGGCGCACCACCGACGTTCTTTATCAGATCCTTGACGTTATCGGGTCGGTTCGCGAAACCGGTGCGCGGTAGGCCGACATCGCGCCGGGACAGTAGCTGCAGAGACCGCAGCTTGTCGCGCGATCGACTGATCGCGACCGACTCATTGATGCAAAAGGTACCCATCATTTCGAACTGTCGGACGACCGCGGTGCCATAAAAGGTCACCGATGCGCCGATACGCGGAATCACGGCATCATAGTAGGGCAACTCATGGCCCTGATAGCGCACAGCCGGCCGACTTCGGGTGATGTCCATGTAACAGTGCAGGGTATCGATTATGTCAACCTGATGGCCACGCGCTTCGCCGGCTTCCTTGAGACGTCTTGTGGAGTACAGATTCTCATTTCTCGATAAAACAGCAATTTTCATAACGCGTACCTCTTGTTCTAATTAGCCTAAAAATAAGTGCAGGGCCAAAAGGTGAGTATTTTGGGCCGCGCATCATCACTATCTTGGTGATCAAAGTCGACAACTATTTTTGTGATTTCAGACGACGGGTAATTCGTCGAAGATTCTAGCCGGCCGCGACCGCTTAAACGCGTTTTTTGGGGTGAAAATATGGTCATTATCGACCGGCTTTGGGGTATATTTGCAGCCTTTGCTAAGCTTAGTCCAAGTCGGCCTGTGCGGGGCGCCAATGGTGGCGTAAATTTACCAGAATTAGGGTGGGCTGTATGGATACGGAATTACTCAAAACCTTTTTAGCCGTCCAGCAAACCGGACACTTTGGACGGGCCGCTGAAGCGCTCTTTCTGACCCAAGCTGCGGTCAGTGCGCGTATCAAGCTGCTCGAATCGGCGCTGGGCAGTCCGGTGTTTGCCCGCTATCGTAACAACCTCCAGTTGACCGACACCGGCAAACGCCTGATACCCCATGCCCAAACGGTATTGTCGGCCTGGGATGTCACCCTGCGCGAGTTGGTCAGCGCGGCCACCGATCAGGCCGCCCTGAGTATCGCCGCGCCGGTGAGTCTGTGGGAATCCTTTGTTCAGCAGTCCCTGCAGTCCACCCTAGCAGAGAATGACGGACTGCAGGTGCAAGCTGACTCGATGCCTCCTGATCAGCTCAATCGCCGTCTCTTGGATCGAACTCTGGATCTGGCTTTCCAGTTTGAGCCACCCAAGCACAGCGACATCCGCAGCTTTGACTTGCCGCCGGTGAACTTGGTACTGGTTGCTTCAGAGCCGCGCGATCTGGCCGATGAGACCGCGTTGTCTGGCTACATTGAGCTCGACTGGGGCATTCTGCCCGCGCCGCTGCACGCTTTAGGTCGGCCAATCTCGACCCGGCTGCAAACCGGTTTGGTGCCGCTGGCGCTGGACCTATTATTGCGTCACGGCGGCTGTGCCTATTTGCCTGAACAACGGGTGGCCGGCTATCTGGATCGCTTGCTGTATCGGGTTGCGGGCGCGGATGTCTGCGCACGCCCGGTCGTTGCCTGTTACCATCAGCACAGTAAAATCAAACCCCTTGTCTTACGGGTAATTGAACAGGCTCGTGCTGAACTGCAATCCGCTTCTCATCCAGTCCCACCGGAGTAAACCACTATGCTGTTTTTTGACGAGTTGCAGATGTCGCCCTTTATCACCAGTGTGCTGGCCGAGCCAACTGCGGTACAACTGCTCGCAGTCTTGCTGTTGTGGTCGCTGGCCTTCGGCCTGGCCACTGTGGTGCGCACATTTCTGCCGCATATCGATCAACCTAAGCTGGCGCTGCTGAAACAAGTGCAGAGTTTTTTCAGCCATTCCCTGACATTACTGATCTGGTTTGTACTCTTGGTATTTTTAATTTACGGCCTGGAAAGCGAGGGTCGCTCAAGTCATCTGGTCTCGTTGACGCAGAGTCTGATCGGCGCCTTGATCGTGGTGCGCTACGCTCTGGGTTACCTCAAGGCACAGGTCTATGCCAAGGCGCTGATCTACACCGTGGTGCCGCTGATCCTGTTAAACGCCTTTGATGTCCTGACCCCGGCCATCAATGCGCTCGAAGCCTATGCCCTTAACGTGGGTAATATTCACTTCTCAATCTACGATCTGTGTCGAGTGCTGTACTTCGGTGCCATCCTGTTTTGGCTCGGCAAGGAATCGAATCGGCTTGGGAAAAAAACCATCCGCAGTCGGACGGGCCTGGATTCCAGTACCAAGGAAGTTATCGCCAAACTGTTCGAGGTGCTGCTCTATGTGGTGATGTTCTTGGTGCTCTTGAATGTGCTCGGCATCAGCCTGACGACGCTGACGGTCTTGGGCGGGGCCATCGGTGTCGGGATCGGTTTTGGCTTACAGTCCATCGCATCGAACTTTGTCTCCGGACTCATCATCCTTTTGGAGCGGTCCCTGTCCATTGGTGACTATATTGAATTGGCGGACGCGCGCGGCGGCACCATTCGCGATGTCAATCTACGCTCCATTACGCTGGAAACCTTCGATGGCAAAGACATAGTGGTGCCCAATGATGTGTTTTTTTCGACCACCTTTACCAATTGGACGCACAAGAATTTGAAGCAGCGCTATGACATCGATTTTGCCGTAGCCTTCAGTACTGATCTCGATCGACTGTTCCCGCTGGTCAAGGCCACCTTGTGCGCCCATAAGAGCGTCTTGTCGGGGGCGGATTATAGCTTCGAGGAACAGCCTGATATTGAAATATCGGGCTTTGGCGACAACGGCATCAATCTGCACATCGAATTCTGGATGAATGCCATCGATGATGGCGAGAATCGGGTCGGTGCCGATCTGCTCTATGAGATTTGGAAGTTGATGAACCAGAATGGCTTTTCCTTTCCGTTTCCACAACGCGAAGTTCGGATGCTCAGCGATAAATGATCTATGGGGCTAGGCGGCCCCGCTTTCTCGACGCGCTGACACATTCAAAGCAGCGCTCTGGCGAGCGCCGCGCCAAGCCTTAGTTCGAGTTTGCCAAGAGCGCTTCGACATCGGCTAAGGTGCCCAGGGTGGTGCCGGCACAGCTGGCTGTTGCCGCACCGCAGGCGATGCCCAGGGTTAGCGAACCCGATTGACTCTGGCCCTGACTGAGCCCCCAAACCAAACCTGCCACCATAGAGTCGCCGGCTCCGATCGGATTCTGTTCGACGATGCGTGGACTGATGCATTCGACCTGCTCGTCCGGCGTAGCCAGCAAGGCACCGGTTTTGCCCATCGAAAGCACCAGGCTGACCGGGCCCAAGAGCAAGACCGCCTGAGCGAGAGCCGTCAGGCTTGCGGCATCGCTGACCACCAGCCCGGTTAATTGCTCGGCTTCGGCCAGGTTGGGTTTGACCAGGGTCGGCCCAGCCGCACACCCCAAGCGCAGCGCCTCGCCACTGCTATCCAGCACTGTAAAGGCGCCCTGCTGATCCAGGATAGTAATTAGCTGCGCGTAGACATCATCCGGGACTCCGGGCGGCAAGCTGCCCGCCAAAACCCACCAATCCCCCGGCCGAGCGGCTGCGCGCACCATGCCGATCAATTCTGCCAGCTCCTCGTCACTGATCGACGGTCCGGTATCGTTGACCTTGAGATGCTTTGAGCCGCCGGCCTGAACTAGACTGACATTGGTCCGGGTCTCGCCGGCAATGCGAGTGAAACGGGTGTCGATACCCAACTCGCCGAGCATGGCGCTGAGGCGGTCGCCGGTGGGCCCACCGACTAAGCCCATAGCGATGCTCGGCATCTTTAGGTTGGCCAGCATGCGCGAGACATTAAAGCCCTTGCCGCCGCAGTCAACCCGACTGCCTAAGGCACGCGACACCGCATCAAATTCAAAATCCGCCACTATCAGTTCGAAATCGATGGCCGGATTCAGCGTCAGGGTATAGATCATGGCTGGGCCACGAGGCATTGATTGAACAGTGCGGCCTCGGCAGTCGTATTCCATGTGTTGCCGGCACCCAACGCAGCCGCGACGGCGGGCATTTTCTCGGCCAGCTCGTTTAGGCCCATCAGTGGTAGATCGAGCAATTGTGGGAAAATCAATATTTTGCCCGGATAGCGGCTGGCGATCATCGCTTCGATGCCGGCCTTGGCAACATGCATCCCGCCAATGGCGGCGACACAGACGGCGGGCGCGATATTACCCTGCAGGGTATTTTCCATCACCATGGTTTGGTCGTGAATGGTCAGGCCGGAGGTGCCGGTCAGCTGCGCATTGTTGAGGTAAATTTGGCTGAAATCGACCGGCGCCATGGTGCCGTTCGGGACACCGGCAAACAACACCAGCATGCCGTTTTCATTCATAAAGGTCGCCGAGTCGGCCATGATGCCGCCATTGGGCACACAGACGACCACATCTTCGGCGCCCTTATTGTCGGTCAATTCCATCACCAGGTCGTGTAGGCTGCGCTGCGCGGTGGTCGGGTTGTAGGTTACCAAGGTGCGCTGATTCGCCGCGGTCAAGGGGGCAAAGCGGGCCTCGATTTCGGCCAGTCGATCATCGGCTATATCGGTCACGACCACGACCTTAGGGCCGTTTTTCTGTTCGATCGCGCGCTGCACGTGCATCTGACCCATGGGGCCGCCGGCGCCAACAAAGACCGCCGTGCCATCGTTACGCAGATCACAACGGTTGCGATCCTCGCCATAGGAGTCGGCGATATTGCGGCCGGCATTGCCGATGAAGGCAACATAGTCATAGTGCAGGCGACCGACATCGGCTTCGACCAGACCGTCGAGCGGTTCGGTACCGACCATATTCAGGGTGCCGCGGCGTGCCACCAGTTTGGCCACCTCAGAGACCTGCACGGCCGAACGCGGCGCCAGCATCACGATATCGTCGAAGCCACCGTCGCCAAATTCGCTTGCCAGCGCGGCGTAGTCATCGACGGTAAGGCCATCGCGTACTACGACGCGGCGACCGTGATTGGCGGCCAGGGCGGCAACACTGGCGGGTACATCGGTCAGGATCAGGGTCGCAGGGGACTCCAATCCGTGACTGAAGGTATAGTCCTCGGTTGCACCCGGTTGACCGATCAACCACATGGTGCCGCCGGCCTTAGGCAACAGACGGCGCCGCTGTGTATAGGAGGCGAAGACACAACCCCAAGGCTCGAGCAGGGCGGCATCGCCTAAGCCCATCTGGTCAGAGACCCTCAGCAGGCAGGCACCGGCATCGGTTTCGAGAATCTCTTTACCGATCAGGTGATACTGCACCAGGCCACCGGGCAGGGTGTAACCGTAGGCGGTACTTTTGCCGTTCTGATAAATATCCGGTTGCATGGCATAGCGCTCGCCGGGTCGGTATTGGCCCTGCAGATTCGCGCCGACCTGAATTACCGTGACCGTGGCTTCGTGGCCGAGGCGGGTAGGCTCCAACTTTAAATCTCGGTTATAGAGTTTGGGATGGGCACTGCCCTGGTTGATCACCTTTACATCGGAAAAACACAGCCCGACCGCGTCAACGCGCACCAACATTTGGTCGGCATCGGGTTTGGGTACATCAAACATCTCGGCGCGATTGTCGCGGCCGATATTGTCCACGCCGGCACCATAGAGGTTCCAGGTCCAAGTTTGCTCCGGCACGGTGCCGGTCAGTTGTTGATAGTTTTCAAATAGGGTGGTCATGGTCTTACTCCAAAAATTCAATAGGCTTGGTGCTGTGCTCGGCACTTACGTCGGTCACAACAAATCGGTTCGGTCGGCATAGAGTCGACGCACATCGGCGGCGTCGGGCAGGGCAAGCGCCCGCTGGGCTTTATCCTGCAACTTGCTATAGACGACGCTGCGTAAGAGCGTTTTGATCGCCGGGACATTGGCTGGGCTGATCGACAATTCGCTCACCCCTAAGCCGACCAGGAGACAGGCTAAGTCCGGATCGGCGGCCATGTTGCCGCACACCCCAACCCATTTGCCGTGCGCCTGTCCGGCCTGCACCGTCATGGCGATCAGGCGCAGCAGGGCCGGATTATAGCTATCGGCTTCGCTGGCCAATTGCGGATGCATGCGGTCCATCGCCAGGGTGTATTGAGTCAGGTCGTTAGAGCCGATCGATAAAAAGTCGACTTCCCGAGCAAAGTGATCGGCCAATAGAGCCGCCGATGGCACTTCCACCATAATGCCTAGGGGCAGTATCGGAGCGGCTAAGCGGATCTGAATAGCCTCGGCCATGGCGCGCGCCTTGCGCCACTCCGCTAAGGTGGCAATCATCGGAAACATGATATGGATGCCCGGGCTAATGCCCTGGTCGGCCTGCCATTGCGCCACTCGATAAATGGCTTCGAGCTGGTTGTTGAACATCGCCTCATTGCGGAACGAGAGACGAATCCCACGCACCCCAAGGAAAGGATTTTCTTCCGCCGGCATGGTCAGCCAAGAGACCGGTTTGTCGCCACCTATATCAGCGGTGCGCACCACCAGTTGGCGCTCGCCCAAGCAGCTGACAATCTCTGTTAAGGCCGCCACTTGCTCTTCGATCGTCGGTTCCAGCGTGGACGACTCAAACAAAAACTCGGTGCGCAACAGGCCAACACCATCACCGCCGTTGGCAAGCACACCCGGCGTGTCGCTCGGTTGGGCGATATTGCAGACCAGTTCAACGCGATGGCCATCGAGGGTTTCGGTGGGCTGATCTTTTTGACCCAGTTCATAGGCTTGACTCTTCTGCCACTGGGCGATCAGGCTGTCGGCTTGAACTCGGGTCTCGGCATCGGGTGCCAACACCAGCTGAGCACCTTGTGGATCAACGATTGCCCAATCGCCTGGGCGTACCTGGGTCAGGAAATCAGCACCGGCACCGACCAACGCAGGAATGCCCAAGGCGCGTGCGAGAATCGCCATATGGCTGTTGGGCCCACCCAGTTCGGTGCATATTGCCTTGATCGGTAATCCACCCAGTTGAGCGGTTTGCGACGGGCTTAGTTCGCTCGCCAGCAGAATAAAGTCCCGATCGGTCGGATAATCCAGACGATTGGACTGGTGATTCAAGACATTCACCACGGTCCGGGCGACATCGACCATATCGGCGGCGCGCGCCTTGAGGCGTGGGTCGCTCAGGGCCGAGAGTTGATCGGCCTGCGCCATCAAGACCTGTTGCCAAGACCAGGCCGCGGCGTTACCGGCGTTGATCAGAGCAACAGTGGCCGCGATCAGACTCTCGTCACGCAGCAGTTGGCATTGTGCCCGAAAGATTGCGGCTTCATCGACGGCTCCCTGAGTCAGCTCCAGTTGCAGCTGCTCCAGTTGTTGAATCGCAGTGCGCAGTGCGGCGCTCAACAGGGCCCGTTCGGCGTCCGGGTCGTTGGCGGCCTGCACCAGGGTGACCTGTTGGGTTTCGAGCACATAGACCTCGGCCAGCGCAATACCCGGTGACGCGGGCGCGCCATCGGTGACAAAGCGGCCTAACGGGTTGCTCAAGGCCGGCAGCCCGGCCAGGGGATCGTATTCAGCGTTGCTATGATCGCCGGTCTCGCCATCGAGTCCGGCGGCAATGGCGGTTACCAGTTGATCAACCGCCGCCGGGGCATCTGGGCCTTGGGCCGAAATCGTCACACTGTCGCCACACGCTGCGCCGACACTGAGCAATTCGGCCATCGATTTGAGGTTGGCGATGCGCGCACCTTTGCGCAAACGCAGCTCGGTCCCGGCATAAGCGCTGGCCAACTCGGCCAATTCGGCAGCGGGTCGGGCATGTAATCCGGCCGAATCAATCAGGGTCACTGTGCTCTTGTGGCGTAAATCTTCGCCAACGGCACCGTTATCGGTTTCGACTGGGGTGCCATTTAGGCAAGCGACTATCTGCTCGGCGCTGGCGCTGGTGCCCAATTCGGCGGCCAATGCCTCATCGAGGACGACGCCGGTTAGGGTCTGCAGTAAATCGAGATGATCGGTACCGGTTGCGGCAATGCCGACAGCAAGGTTAACGACATCACCCTTGGCGTTCCAGATTACCCCGGCCGGCAACTGCACCACTACTAATCCGGTGCGTACTACCAGGGCCTTGGCCTCGGATGTGCCATGCGGTATGGCCACGCCATTCACGAGAAATGTGCTGACCTTGTCTTCTCGAGCGAGCATTGCCGAGCTGTAATCAGCGGCTACAAAACCACGGCTGAGCATGCGCTCGGCGATGGCCTTGAGTACCTCGGTCTTATTGGTAAAAAATTTCTGAGTTAAAACATCGGCGCTCGACAGCAGGACTCGGTCAGTCGTTGCCATGACGTCGTCTGGCTGGAAGTGGCGCGGTGTCTCGGTATTTTGAGGAGTCTTTGTTAAGGACATGGATATCCCTTTGATCTTAAATTTACAGCAACTTAGTTGCCGTTAGTGGGCCTCAAATAAGGATCATTTGAGGCCCGCATTCTTTATGCCTACGAGTAAAAAGCGTGCACCGATCGGTTAAACGAGTTTTGCGACCAGGTCGTCGTAAAATCCGCCATCCATAAAGTTCTCAATGCTCAGGTGTTGAGCGGACGGTAATTTTGCTTTAGCCCGGGCCGACAATTCTGACTGAGTGATAACAATATCGGCATCGGTCAGATCATTAATGGCGGCATTGCTGACATTGATATCTAGACCGGCCGCTTTTAGCTTACCGCGTAGCACGGTGGCGCCCATGGCAGACGAGCCCATGCCGGCATCACAGGCAACAACAATTCGACGTACCTGGCTGGCGCCGGTTACTGCGTTGCCTAAACCCTTGCTGCTGGCTTTATTGGCATTCACGGTTGCCTGAGCAGCTTCTAGATCATCAGTGCTTGATGCATCGCTGCGGATGATAACAGCAGCGATCAAGAAGGATACAGTCGCGGCGATAGCAATAGAGGCCAAAGTTAAGAGGATACCCATGCCCTTAGTAGACATCAGAATCAGTGCAAAGACAGAACCCGGAGACGGCGGTCCAACTAACGCATTGCCGGTCACCATGTTGAAGGTAACGCCTGCCATACCACCAGCTATCACAGCGATGATCAAGCGTGGCTTCATCAGGATATATGGGAAATAAATCTCATGGATGCCGCCGAAGAAATGGATGATTGAAGCGCCATAAGCTGACTTCTGCGCAACGCCTTTACCGGCCAGCATGTAGGCCAGTAAAATGCCCAAACCAGGACCTGGGTTGGTTTCAATCAGGTAGAATATTGATTTACCCGTAGCGGCGGCCTGTTCGGCACCGAGCGGAGTAAAGACACCGTGGTTGATGGCGTTATTGAGGAACAGAATTTTCGCCGGCTCAACAAGGATAGACACCAATGGCAGCAGGCTATGGCTTACGATCCAGCCGACACCGGCGCCTAAGGCTTCGGTAATAGCCAAGACCACGGGTCCAACCAGCGTATAGGCAATCAGCGCAGTGAGCATGCCGATAATGCCGAGCGAGAAGTTATTAACCAGCATTTCAAAGCCGGCCTTAACCTTGCCTTCAACTGCTTGGTCGAATTTTTTAATGGCCAGGCCGCCGAGTGGGCCGGCAATCATAGCGCCGAGGAACATCGGGATTGATGCGCCGACAATCACACCCATGGTTGTGATCGCACCGGCAACAGCTCCGCGCTCACCACCAACCATCTTGCCGCCGGTATAACCGATCAATAATGGCAGTAGATACGTGATCATCGGCCCAACGAGCGCGGACAGATATTCATTCGGGATCCAACCCGTTGGTATAAAGAGTGCCGTAATAAGGCCCCATGCGATAAAGGCACCAATGTTGGGCATCACCATGCCGCTCAGGAATCGTCCGAAGGACTGGACGCCGATTTTTAAATTGTTTTCAGACATAGGATGTCCCCAATTATATTGTTGTAGTTAGATTGGCTTCGAACGCTTCATTCAAGCTGTCGAGAATCACTTGCTCATCATGAGCATTGGCCCACAGGTCAAGAGTGCCCGTGCGGCCAATCAGTTGGGCGATGGATGAAAAAACGTATGACTGACTCTGTCTCAGTTTCCGTAGATCATCCTGTGCGGGTGCACAAAGTAAGATGACAAAACGTACATCTTCGTCACTTCCATTCCAGGTAAAATCATCATTCTTTACTCGGGCAAAACACAGGACAGGGTAGTCGACGTGTTTGGTTATCGCATGGGGGATGGCGGTGTGTGACCCGGCAAAGGTACTTACCACTTCTTCCCGTTCAATAATGTCCAAATAGAGATGAGCTGGATCTTGTGTTTTCTTCAATAAAAACAGGTGACCACAGATGGCATGAATCACTTCGTTCTTTGAAGAGGCTTCCATATTAAGCAAGATTGTTTCTTTTATTATTAGAGTAGGTTTCATCTTGTTACCTCATGTACCCGCGAAGCAGTATAAATAGTCCGTAAAGCGCGTCAAAACAGTCCTCTAGTATCCACGTCAGCAGGGTGACTTACATCTAATTAAACGATCAATCGCACTTAAACAGTGCAGATATCGTCAAATTGGTGCAAGAATTTCAGAGAAATGGGCTGGAATGTGAATCGGCAATCAACTATAGTCATAAATGATCAATTTTATGCAAAACTCGCCAGGGAGCTTAGTTATGAATTCGCGATCGCGCCAGAAACGCATCTTGGAGCATCTACAGGAACACCCGATCTTAACGGTTGGCGAAATAGTCGAATTGATCGAGTGCTCACCGGCGACCATTCGCCGCGACATAATAGAGTTGGACGAACAGGGTAAGTTAAAGAAAATCCGCAATGGGGCCGAGAAAATCCTCTCGCCGAGCACCTCTGAGTCGCCCGGCTTTAAGGGTTTTTACCCGAATATTTCGGATTATAATAACTTTGATGAATGCGATCGCATCGCCCGGCAGGCCGTGCAGCTGTGCCAGGATCGAGACAATGTCTTTATTGGTGAGGGCAAAACGACTTTTTTAATGGGTAAATACCTGCTCGGCACCAACATCCATGTGTATTCCAACTATCTGCCACTGGTGACCTATCTAATTTCAGAGGGCTATGCGCACCTGGTGGTGCTGGGCGGACAGTATATTAAAAGCCAAAGCCTGCTGGTATCGCCCGAAATACAGGAGTCCTACCAAGGTCGATATCTGTTTGTCAGCGGTGATGGCTTGACCGATGCCGGCTTGACTAAGTCAGCCTTATTAGCCTTTATGGAAGAGAAGAAGATGCACGCCTACGCTGACAAGATTATCGCGTTAGTCGACGCCGATAAGATCGGCGTCTTCGGTGGCATTACGCTATTCAATCTGGACGAGCTGGATATAGTGATTACCGGTAAAACTGGCGATCCAGCCATTATCGAACGGCTAAACCGGAAAAACATTAAGGTCTTTCTGGTCTAGCCCAAGCAGCCTAATCGCGCAGTGGCATGGCGCCCAAATAATCCTTCTTACCCACTTCGACGCCATTGTGGCGCAAAATGGCGTATGCCGTGGTGATATGGAAATAGATATTGGGTATCGCATGATGAATGGCGAAATCCTCACCCACCATATGTTTACCCGCCCAGCGCGGCTGCGTTATTGTGCTGGTGGCGGCATTGGCGAAGTCGGCTTCACTGAAGCTGGCCAGATAGTCGAGCACCGATTGGATGCGCTCCTGTAATTGCGCCACGGTGGTTTCACTATCGTCATGCTTGGGTGCGGCATCGGCCTGGTCGACCAGGCGAGCAACGGCCAGCTTGGCGGTATCACAGGCAATCTGCACTTGGCGAGTCAAGGTGAACTGATCCGGTGCCAGACGAGCATTTAACAGGACCGCCATATCAATTTTTTTGCCATCGGCGAAACCGTTGGCCTTGTCGAGAATGGCGCTGAGATTGGTAAGCATCTTGCTAAATTGCACAACGGTAAGATCGTAAAGCATGGGTTCAACCTTTGAGTGAGTAAAGAAGTAGCACAGAGGTGGGGCCTTTTGGGTCGCTTTCAATGGCGTCGAGCGCCACTGGGTCAGCGATCTTCGGGCTGGTCGCGGAATTGGACGGGCAGGGCGGAGTTTGCCGGCGGTTGTCCTTCCTGCGCAGCTGAATAATGCGTAAACTGGCCCTGGCGCTGCCTTAAATTCATACTCCTTTGGACGCTAACAGAATGAAGACCATTCAATTGATCGATGTTGCCAAACTAAGGCCTGGTATCTATGTAGAGTTGCCGCTGAGCTGGTCGCAGCATCCATTTTTTTTCAGTCGTTTTAAAATTAAAACCTGGGGCGAGGTTGAACAAATTAGGGCCCTTGGGCTCGATAGGGTGCCCTACGACCAAATTAAGAGCGATCCAAAATCCGATGCGACAGGCGATGAGCCCATCGGCGCCGATGATGCTGCGGCCATTGACGCCAATAAAGCCAAATTCTGGGATGAGAAACAAAGTAGAATTGACCAGGCGGACCAATTCCGGCGCGCTCGTAAAGACACTGCGCAACGTTACAACGAAACGAAAAAACGCATCCATAACCTGATGTCCGACCTGACCACCGCCCCGGCCAACGCGGTGCGCGGTAGCGAAGAATTGATCGGCGATCTAATGGCCCAGTTCGATGATGAATCGAGCATGTTGATCAATGTGGTTAATATGTCGCCGGCCTCCTTTAATACCAACAACCATGCGCTCAATGTCACCGTGCTGTCGCTGCTCTTGGGGCACAGCATGGGACTGTCTAAAACCGATTTGTTGGCACTGGGCATGGGTGCACTGTTGCATGACATCGGCAAAGTTGCGGTGCCGGCCCGAATCGCCAATTATCACAAAAATATGACCAATCCGGAGCTTGAGCTGTATAAGAGCCACGTTGGCCAGGGGATCAAGTTAGTACATCGGATCAACGGCATTCGGCCCGAGGTGCTGGAAATTATCGGACATCATCATGCCTTCTTAGATGGCTCGGGATTTCCTGCGAAGGTGCCTGCCGAGAAAGTCTCGCAACTGGCCCGCATCGTGGCCATTGCCAACCTCTACGACAACTACTGTAATCCCCATGCCTTGCCGGATGCCATGACGCCGAAGGAAGCAATGGCCCATATCTATGCCCAGGGCGGTGAGCAACTCGACGATAGCTTGGCGCAGAATTTCATCCGCACCTTCGGTATCTATCCGCCCGGAACGGTGGTTCTGCTCAGAGATAAGAGTGTTGGTCTCGTCGTGATGGTCTCATCCAAGGCCTTATTAAGGCCCCGTATCGTGCTCTATAACCCGGACATACCCGCCAATAAGGCTATGATAATCGATCTGGCCGAGCACCCGGACCTGCAGATAGTACGTGCCCTTCGACCGACCGAATATCCCGCCACGGTTTACAGCTATTTGGGTCTGCAAGAACGGGTTGGATACTATTTTGAGAGCCCAGGCGTCAAATAACGCCGCTTGGTTGAACGACCGATGTCCCCGGCGCCGGGGCAATAACT
The DNA here is from genome assembly GCF_002795845.1 of Reinekea forsetii. Lineage (GTDB taxonomy): Bacteria > Pseudomonadota > Gammaproteobacteria > Pseudomonadales > Natronospirillaceae > Reinekea > Reinekea forsetii. The sequence continues at coordinate 3,378,636 of NZ_CP011797.1, read as the reverse complement.
GACATTACTATCAATAGTGCGTTAAGGATCATAGGAACAGGATTCGCTTCGATTCTATGCTAAAGACTCAAGATGAATAGTCATTGGGAGTCCGCCGTCAGAATCCTAGCAGAGTGCTTTGATGATCAACTAGAGTCGCTTAGGCGCAGTCTTATAGCCGACTTTGCCATTGTCAGTTCAGTCTGTGGCAATGTTTACACCCTTTTAGCGGTGAACTCGGAGCTCAAATTGCCGAGCCTTGCGGTCGGCCATGACTTCCCGTGTCGCGACAGCTACTGCAAGCAGGTGGTGCGATCGCAACAGATGCTTATCCATACCCATCTCGAGAAATTCACCCATCGGATATTGCACCCGGTCTTTACCGTGATGCAGCCGGAGTCCTATATAGGCGAGCCTCTGTGGATAAGAGGCGATGTCGTGGGTACGCTCAACTTTTCAGGCTTTACGGCCCGGCCTAGGGGCTATTGCGACCAGGCCATCGCGCAGGTTAAGGGTCTCGCACGCGCCATCGAAGTTGAGCTGCGTTAGGGCGCAAGTGTACCGTCGGCCAGGCGCACCCAGCACAGATGCCAGCGATCGGCATCCAGCGTTGGCCGAATCAGCACGAGGGCCAATTAGCGTATCAGCAGCCTTACCAGAGGTTTACCTAGGACAAGGGGCACCCGTTTCAACTTCTGGTATTATTCGCTAATCATATTTTCATCGGGTGGGTTATGAGGCGCGGGCAAGCCATAGAGGTTCGTTTTCTCCTGCTATTTTTGCTGGTTACCTTGCTGCTGGCCGCTCAGTCGCATGGCATGGCAACCACTGGGGGTCATTGCCACGTAAACGCCCAGGCGGGCATCAGCGCAGAGGCGCAGATGCCGACCACCTGTTCCGATGCAGACATGGATCCGGCGCCGTCCGATTGCGCTCAACATCTGTGCTCCGGTGCGGTTGTGGTACTGAGCAACGCCTCAGTCCAGCCAATCCAGCCGATGTCGACGCCCCTAAGGGCCTCGATCGACATCACGCCTCCGCTCTGCTTTACTCAAATAATCTATCGGCCGCCGCGCGTCTAATTTTTGTGTCACCCAAAAACAGACCCACCCCTCTGTGGCCAAAACAGTTGGGTATCACGGCCACGCCCTGCGCGCTCGCCGCCAAGAATTTTAGGAGAACCCATGAAAACTCTATTAAGAAGTACTGCCGTTATTTTAGTTATGATATTTTCGTTCGCATTTGCCGAAGCGATTACCGTTTATAAATCACCGACCTGCGGTTGCTGTCAGGAATGGGTTGGGTTGATGGAATCGGCCGGTCACAGCGTTACGGTTGAACATCCCGTCGATCTGGACAAAACCAAACAACAGTTGGGCGTGCCGAAAGCGTTGGGGTCTTGCCACACGGCGGTGATTAATGGCTACCTGTTCGAAGGCCATATTCCAGAAGTCGATATAGTAGCCTTTCTAGCCAATCCGCCGGTGGGGGCCAAGGGCTTAGCGGTACCCGGTATGCCGGCCCGTTCGCCGGGCATGGCCGCGCAAGGCCAAGCCTACCAAGGCTTTAAGGTCATCGGTTTTGATGACCAGGGCAACTATTCGCTGGCGCGCCAATACTGATGTTTGGGCCCAAGAGGTTCGTGCAGGCCTGCACCATTGTTTTGGCTCTGGCCGGCATCGAGCCAGTCTTGGCCGCGGCGGGCGATGAAAGCCCGGAGGATGATCCGGCAGCGGCCCTGGCCGCCGGGCAAGAGCTGTATCTCAGCGCCGGTGGTTACGGTTGCCTGGTCTGCCACGGCCAGGTGGCACATGGCGCTGGTCAGGTGGGCGGGATGATCCGCGGCGCGACCCTAGCTCAATTCCAGACCAGCTTGGAGCAGGTGCCGGTTATGGCGTTGTTGGCACCCTCGCTGTCGATGACCGATCGCCTGAACATCGTTGAGTATCTGAACTACCTCGGTGACCTGCCGCTGGTCTCACTCACCTACAGAGACGGCCACTGGCAGGCGCAAACCCAGGTCCTACAAGTCGGGCAGTGGGCGCAACTGGTGCTCTACAACGACAGCTTTGAGACTCAGTCGCTCGACCTGGCAGAGCTAGGACTAGCCACCCTGGCGGTGCTGCCACTGGCTACCTTAGATATACTCTGGCGACCGACATCGGCCAGCTTCGCTCTGGCCGGTGTGGCGCCGATTCAGGCAATGCCCCTTGACCTTAGATAGCCTCTAAGCCTTATTCTAGTCCCAGCTTAAGTTGGCAGTGCCCAGTCACTGCCCAAGCTAAAAGGAGGCACATATGACAACAATACCTAAAGTTTCATCGGCCAATGAACCCGGTGCACCCACCCCAGGCACCCATTGGGTGGTTCCCGTGACCGGTTTAACCTGCGCCAGCTGCGTTACGCGCTTGGAAAAAGCCCTTAGTAAGCGCCCCGGCGTGACCTCGGCCAGCGTCAATCTGGCGTTGGAAACCCTCGATGTGGCCTTAGCCGCCGACCAACCGGCCACGGTGCTGCCCGACTGGGTGGCAGCGAGTGGTTTTGGTTTGCAGGAAAATGAACGCAACCTGACGGTTAAAAACGTCACCTGCGCTAGCTGTATCAATCGCATTGAAAAAGCGTTGCTGAAGATGGATGGCGTATTCTCCGCCACGGTCAATCTGGCCAACTCGCAATTGCAGGTGCGCTGGTATACCGGCTTGGTTAGCCTGGCCGATATCAAGAACCGTTTAAAACAACTCAATTACCCGGCCCTGCCCGAAGCGGAGTTGGCGCAAACGCCAGCCGCGCGGACCGGTCATTCGCTGCGGCCGACCTTGATCGCCGCCGCCCTGTCCTTACCGATGGTGGTCACCATGGTGGCCAGTCTGCTCGGTGCCAATTGGATGTTACCGGGTTGGGTGCAATTTGCCCTGACCACACCGGTGCAGTTCTGGCTCGGTTGGCGTTTCTACGTCGGCGCTTACCATGCCGTGAAAAACGGTTCGGCCAATATGGATGTGCTGGTGGTGATGGGCACCTCGGCCGCCTATTTCTACAGCCTCTATCTGTGGTTGGCACTGGGTAGCGGCCATCTCTATTTTGAAGCGTCGGCTGTGGTGATCAGTCTGATCTTGCTCGGTAAATGGATGGAAGAACGCGCCAAGCGTTTCGCCGGTGATGCCATCCGTAAGTTGATGCAATTGCAGCCGCCCAATGCGCAACGCTGGCAGGGTAAGGAACTGCATACTACGCCGGTCACCGAGTTGGTCATCGGCGATGAAATTCAAATTCACCCGGGTGACACCATTGCCGCCGATGGCCTGATCCTGGACGGCACTACCAGTGTTGATGAAGCCATGCTCACCGGGGAGAGCCTGCCGGTGAGTAAAGCGCCGGGCGCCGTGGTGATGGCCGGCACTCACAATGGTAATGGCAGCGTGCGGGTGCGCGTGCACAGCTCGCCCGACCAGTTCCGGCTCAAGCAGATCGTACAGTTGGTTAACGACGCCCAGATGAAGAAGCCTGAGATCCAGAAGCTGGTCGATCAGATCGCCGCGGTCTTTGTCCCGGTGGTGATCCTGATTGCCATGCTCACCCTAGGTCTGCAATGGTGGCTGGTATCCTTTGACAGCGCCCTGATGGCGGCTGTCTCGGTATTGGTCATCGCCTGTCCCTGCGCCCTGGGCTTGGCCACCCCGACTGCCATTATGGCGGCCAGCGGCGTCGGCGCCCGGCGCGGTGTGTTGATTCGGGATATCGATCAGCTCCAGGTGCTCGCCGAGACCGATACCATCGTGTTCGATAAAACCGGCACCCTGACCGTCGGCCGGCCCACGGTGGCGTTATTCCGTCAGTGGTCTGCCGAGGGCGCGTCTGGCCCAACCGAGCACGATGCCGGTCTGCTCGGTCTGATCAAGGCCGTGCAGCAGAAGAGTCAACATCCACTGGCCGCAGCCATGGTGACCTATCTGGCCGATGCCCAGAGTCCGGAGCAGAGCTTCGACTTTACCAATGTCTCCGGTCAGGGTGTTGTCGCTCGTACCGAGCAGGATCAGTTGCTGATCGGTAATGAGCGGCTCTTGACCAGCCACGACCTGGCGATCGACCCGGCCTTTATGGCCGGCGCAGCCGACCACCACAGTCGGGTCTGGGTCGCCTTGAATGGCCAGATTCGCGCCCGGTTTGATATCAGCGATCTGCTGCGTGACGATGCCCAGGCGACCATTACCGCTCTGCATCGCGCCGGTATCCAGACCTGGATGTTGTCGGGCGACCATGCGGCTGCGGCCAACGCCGTGGCCGAGCAATTGTCGATCGATAATGTGCTCGCCAATCTGTTACCGGAACATAAGTCCCAGGCCATCGAACAACTGAAAAACAAACGCCGCAAGGTGGTGATGATTGGTGATGGCATCAACGACGCGCCCGCCTTGGCCGCGGCCGATGCCAGCATCGCGCTGGGCAGCGGTACCGATGTTGCCATGGACGCCGCCGGCCTGACGCTGATGCGTCCGGAATTGGGGTTGGTGCTGGAAGCCATCCAGATTGCCAAAAAAACCCGACTCAAGATTCAGCAGAATCTATTCTGGGCCTTCATCTACAATTGCATTGGCATTCCGTTAGCCGCCTTTGGGCTGCTCAGCCCAGTGATTGCCGGCGCCGCTATGGCCTTTTCCAGCGTCAGCGTGGTCAGCAGCTCGATTTTATTGCTAACCTGGAATCCGAAAAGCCCGCTTGCAGGCAAGCAAACGGGACCCAATAAATCAGCCGAGCCTGATAAACAGGCCAAAGCTCATCAACAAACCGAACCAACGAGGACACCCCTATGATCGAACTTACCGTCAGCGGCGCCACCTGTCAGGGTTGCGTGAAGTCCATTGAAAAGGCCGTCAGCCTGGTTGACGGCGTGACCTCAGTGCACTTTGATCTGGACAGTGGCATTGCCCAGATCGATGGCAATGACAATATCGAGCAACTGACGGACGCGATTGAAGCGGCCGGCTTTGAGGTACCCTGAGTAATGAGAGCCATTAAGCTAGTGCGCCGTTTTGAGCCGCAGAACCGGCTTGCCCTACTGTCAGGCCTGGCCATAGTGGTTTTGGCCGGTTGCAGTCCAAGCCCGGAGGTCGCGACCACGGCCGCCAATGTCTCGCTCCAGGCCGATGGCCAAACGGGGCGTTGGTATAGCACGGCACAGGCCGAGGAAGGCCAACAGCTTTACGGCCAATATTGCGCAGCCTGCCATGGCCCGGAGGCCGCCTCGACCACTGCATGGAAAACGCCAGACGCCAATGGCGACTATCCACCACCGCCCCTGGACGGCAGTGCGCACGCTTGGCACCATCCCTTGGCGCTGCTCGATAAGGTGATTCGTGAGGGGGGTGGGCCCATGGGCGGCGCGATGCCCGCGTGGGGTGAGGTGTTAAACACCGAACAACGTCTGGCGGTGATTGCAGGGTTTCAAAGCTACTGGACGCCGCAGATCTATGATTTGTGGCTAGAGCGGGAGCAGGCCAGCCGGGAATGATCAGTGTGGACGACGCGGAGGACAGAGCAACGCGGCTTCCAGTAAGAAGCCTATTTGGTTAATCGATACTTGCTCTTTCGGTGGAAGTGCGGAATCAGAGAGTTTTAAAGAAGGATTTGCAACTCACTGGGCACTTCTTGACTAGTTTCGATATGTACATACAATGTACGCATGATTAGATTCGAGTGGGACCCTGTGAAAGGGGAAGGCAATCGGCAAAAACATGGTGTTAGCTTCGATGAGGCTCAGTCGGTGTTCTATGACGAGTATGCTGTTCAATTTTACGATGAGGTGCATTCTGGCAGGGAAGAGCGATTTCTTTTGCTTGGTCTAAGTAACGTGACGCGAGTTCTGCTTGTCTGCCATTGCGAACGAGATAGCGGTGAAACGATCCGAATAATATCTGCACGTAAGGCTACAAAGAAGGAGCGTGAAAATTACCGAGGTGGCAACCCATGAAAACTGAATACGATTTATCACAAATGAAATCACGTAAGAATCCTTACGCATCAAAACTCAAAAAGCCCGTGACTATGCGGCTTAGTGAGGATGTCATCGTTTATTTCAAAAAAATGGCAGAAGAAGACGGTGTTCCCTATCAAAGCCTAATTAATCTATATCTTCGTGATTGTGTTGCTCAACACCGCAAGATAGATATTACCTGGCCCGCAAAACCCTAACTATACGCACAAGGATCAAACGGGTCAGAGTCGTTGATTTTCTAACGCTCGCGGTAGCACATAAGCGTTATGAGTAAATGGAGGTTTTATCTAAATGGAACAAATTAGCTTTTTTGGAAGGCTTGCTCCGTTGATCTTATCAGGTCGAAAGACAGCAACCGTTCGAAGCCGCTCTGAAGGATGTTATAAGCCAGGGCAAAAGTTAGAAGCTGTGACAAATGAAGAACTTGAGTTCATCTGCCTAATTGAAATCTCTGATGTTGAGACTATATCTATTAACGAGTTAAGTCGTTTCCATGCAAGGTCAGAAGGGTTTTTGTTTGCATTTCAGCTTAAGAATGCAATTAGAAAGATATACCTTACGGAAACTGAGTTGGTTTTTGTAAGGTACCGGGTAGTCAGCCAGATTTCCTGCTAATTCCTGATAACAAGTTTCGGCAACGACTCGCCCGCCTTTTAAACCGCCGTCGCGGCGGGCCTTCGACACGCTGACGTTCGCGGCTGCGAAGATGTTAGCAGCAGCAAATGGCATAGTGGAAGTATTGCTTTTTATATAATAAAGGTATAATTTCTATACACGAACGAGGTTGAGTATTATCCACAAAAAGTAAAATAAAACCTAGAAAAGCATGGCGTTGACTTTGAGTAAGCTAAGAGTCTTTGGGATGATTCAAACTTGGTTCAGATTTCAGCTAGCACCCTAGATGAACAGAGATCACTAGTTATAGGTCAAATCGGAAACAACCACTGGTCAGCTGTAATCACTTATAGAAACTCAATTATTCGTATAATTTCAGTTAGAAGGTCTAGAAATTCCGAGGTTTCGTTATATGAAAGCTAAAGATTTTGAAGAGAAATTTGATGCAAACGAAGAAGACCTAATTTCAAATTTAGATCTTTCTTCAGTAAAGCGCGTAAATCTGCAACAAAAAAGGGTTAATGTAGATTTTCCCGTTTGGATGATTGAGTCATTAGATAAAGAAGCTTCTAGGCTGGGTGTTACACGCCAATCAATAATTAAAGTGTGGCTCGCTGAGCGTCTTGAGCATAAAACACACCAATAAAAACTGCTAGAAGGGCGCTCTATCCGATTCCATAACCTTTCGCGGTTTGCAAAGAAACGCAAAAAGCCGCTGAATACCCCTCATTTTTAATCTCAGCTTAAAATATAGAACTCATCAATTACAGCAACTATCTTGGCGGATGACCTAGCCCAATCTGGGCAAGTCATCAGGCTTTAGGATGGCACCCCGAACCTAGCTAGCAGGATGACGAACTTCAAGGATGCAACCGCACCGCACCGCCAACCCAGCGCATCGATCAATCCGTGCCGCGACAGACTGAACATCTTGGCCGGACAGGGAGTTTGCAGCCATCAGGCAATGGACTTACAATAATGAGCGACCACATTCTTCGATTGGCGGGGTTCCGCCAAGACAACTGCTGTGATTGACAAACTCTCTATTTTTAGCTGAGATTAAAAATGGGGGGGATTACAACGCTCAGCTAATTATAGTCCGACAGGTTATAGTGAACAGTTAAATTGGTTGCGTCTTAATGGGGTGGTCCGTTTGTACCAGCGCCACCTCATCCTATTCCAAGCCCTGGGTTTTCTGAATGGTCATGGTAGAACTTCTCCCAGGCGGCTATATGACCTAGTACGACCGGGCAGGGTTAGATGTTTAAACTCGAACTAGATTCATTAACGGCTCAAAAGAGTATAGCGCGGGTCTTCTTCCTGACGCTTCCTCAACAGTTCGAATAATACCTTCATCTAATAACGTTCTGGTGAATCGTGCTGCTGTTGCAGCAGAAATTCCGCTATTAGATGTAAACTTGTTATTGCGGAACACGGGATTTGTAAATACAAAATCAAGAGCTGTTACACTCCATTTTGAAGACAGTACTTCAGCAAAGACTTGCTTCATTTCTTCATAGAGCTCTCTTATATTCTCAGCAATAGCTAAGTTTTTTATGGCTTGCTGTTCGATTGCTTTCAGAAAGAAAGAGCACCATTCATCCCAGTTTCCAGTTTCCGATGCACGCCTCATTGTATCGATGTATTCGTCTTTATTATCCTCGAAATAGCCACTCACATAAAAATGGGGAGATGATATGGTGCCAGACTTCCATAGCATTAACGTTATTAGCATTCGACCAATTCGTCCATTACCATCTTTAAATGGATGCAATGCTTCAAACTCAATGTGAGCCATAGCTGATTTAATCAATGCTGGATCAGTATTTTTACTTATATATTCAAATAATATGTCCAAGCCATCCTGCAATTGCTCAGGGCGAATTGGAACGAATAGTATCTTCTTCTTATTTCGATCAGCGAGATAGTTTTGCTCTTTTTTGAATTCTCCGGGAGACCTGCTAGCACCTCGACCAAACGACAGAAGGCGCTGATGAATTGCTTTTATCATTGATTGAGAAATGGGGTAGCCATCATTCATTGCTTCTTGTGCAGCTTTTAAGGCTCTCTGATAAAGAATGGTTTCGATTACTTCCGATCGTACATTTGGGTTTTCTGTAGCTTCCCCCTTATGGTCCGCTTCGTATTTTAGAATCTCATCCATCGTACTTACAGTGCCTTCCATTCTCGATGAAATAACAGCTTCCTGATTTCTTAGAGGGGCTAATAGTATCTCGCTATTATGCATATTCTTCAGCATCTGATCATATCGAGCTATCGCGTCAGTCGCCTTAATCAAGCTATCAACGAAATTTCCATAATTCATCTGCTTAGGGGGGAATTGGTCGTAGTGATAATGTACTGCATCTTCTAGATCTAGATCCTTAACGTCCATTAGGCTCTCACTATATGGGAAATATTGATATCAATGTAGTTTGACTACTATATTGTTAGTTATTTGAATGTCAAATATCACTAAAAGTGAGAGGCTATCTGTTTAGACGTGAATCTATGGAAGCCTATTCATCTAGACTCTCATTTCTTCATAAATTTGAGAGTCTAGCTATTTTGATATGGATCTATCGAGGCCGAGATCAGGGGTGGAGCGATTATTGACCACCGAGTCTTATCCCTGCAACCGCGCCGCCAACCCCGCCCAGCGATCAACCCGCGCCGTAACCCCTGCGCGCCAAACAGCAGCCGTGCCCAAGCAGCTGAAGCGTTTTTTGGCTCGGGTTAGGCCGGTGTAGATCAGTTCCCGGCTCAGCAACTGCGATTGATGGTCCGGTAACACCAACGCCACTTCATCGAATTCCGATCCCTGAGTTTTATGGATTGTCATGGCGTACACCGTCTCGAAGGTCGGTAAGCGACCCGGCGTCACCGGACGCGGTTCACCCTCGGCCTCGAACCAGACCATTAACTGCCCGTCCTCGTTCGGCCAGACCAGGCCGACATCGCCATTAAAGAGTTTTAGACCATAGTGATTCTGCGTGACCATGATTGGTTGGCCCTTAAAGAAGGGTTGCCGGCTGGGATTGAGCCGTTGGCTGATCCAGTCATTGAGGGCCGTTACGCCGCGTTCGCCGTCACGAAGGGCGCACAGGATGCGGAAGGTCTTTAAGTGCGCAAAGGCCTGGTGCAGATCGGGCTGTTCGGCGATGGCCCGGTAATGGTTGCGAATCCAGCCGTGCAGGCAATCGTGCAGGTCGTGTGCGCCGAGCCAGGTTAGATCGGCGGCATCGGTAAAGACCGCCAGGCTGCCCGAAGCATCGCCCCGGATCACCGCTTGGGCCAGGGCGCCAATGCCACTGCCGTGGGCAAAACGTCGACTCAGGGTCAGTTCTGTTACGCTATCGAGCGGGGCGCCAAGCTCGATGCTGGCGGCCGGGAGCTTGATGCCCACTGCCTGCAATTGGCTGCGGCGGGCTTCGCTGTAACCGGGATGTGGCTTGCGCACCAGATCGGCCAAGACGCTGCCGGCAGCGACCGAGGGCAATTGATCGGCATCGCCGAGCAGAATCAGCCGCGTGGTCGGTTTGATCGCGCGGAACAGCCGGGCCATCAGCGGTAAGTCGACCATCGAGACCTCATCGATCAACAGCACATCGGCCTCGATCGGGTTATCACCTTGGTGACGAAACTGCAGTCGATTGGGAATGACCCCGAGCAATCGGTGCAGGGTGTGGGCCTCATTGGGGATGGCCTGATCGACCAACATATCCAGATTCAATGCCGCCTTAGCCTCGCGGATTGCCTCGGCCAGGCGCTGTGCTGCCTTGCCGGTCGGCGCGGCCAGTTTAATCACCAGCGGCCGATCGCTCAGGCCCGCGAGCAGCGCAAGAATACGCGTCACCGTATGGGTCTTGCCGGTACCGGGGCCGCCAATAATGGTGCTGACATTGCTGAACAGGCTGTTGGCCGCGGCGACCTGCTGCCAATCGATTTGCCCCGGCGTCGGTGCAAAATAGCTGGCCAAGAGTTTGCGCGCCTGCTCGAGCTGAGCCTGGCTGAGGCTGCTGGGTTGTTGATAGCGCTCGGCCAAGAAAGCCAACAGCTCGCTTTCAAACTGCCAATAACGGCGCAGATAGAGGCGCTGGTTGTGCAGCACCAACGGTGACCCATCTTCGGGGCCGATGCCAAAGGTCGATAAGTGCGTTTGCCAATCCGCAGCGCTGGGCAAGGCCGGCAGGCCAAACTGGCTCATATCACGGTACGGCGCCTCGTCGAGACACTGCACCAGCGACAGGCAACTGTGCCCCTGTTGTAAGGCATAGCTGACCGCCATCACCGATTGTTTGAACAGCGCATCATCTGTCTGATGCCACTGAGCGATGCTCTCGGCCAATGCGAAGTCGAGCGCCTGAAAGGGGCTGGCTAGGTTAAGCGTCATAGGGTGAGCGTCCCGGTTGGTTGGTCGACAACGTCATGCGGTAGGGCGAAAATTGCATCGAGTCGAGCCAGCAGATCGGCGTTGAGCGGATCGTAAAAAACCCCGCCGGGTTGATCCGGGCCCATGCCGCGCAGATAAAAATAATAGACGCCACCGAAGTGCTCGGCCGGTTGATAGTTCGACAAGCGCACCTTGAGATAGCGATGCAGGGCGAGGGCGTAGATCAGGTATTGCACATCGTAGCTATTGCTGTGAATGCTGGCCTGCATTGCCTCGTGGCCATAGTCGGCGAGCTGTTCGCCGAGAAAGGTCGACTTATAGTCGGCGACGTAAAACTTGCCGTCGCGTTCAAAAATTAAATCGATAAAGCCATGCATCATGCCTTTGAGTTTTAGATGGTCCGGCAGCTGATAGTTGCTGCCGCGGTGTTCGGCAATCAGCTCAGCCAGCAGGCTAACTCGGCTGCCGCGCATGGGAAAATAAAATTCACTTTCGCGCAGGCTCTGCTCGGCACCGAGCTCGCCTAGGCTGCCGCCCTGAGTCAGCGGCGCGGCTAGGATCTCGCTTATCCACAGGGTGAACTCAGCCTCTGTGTAAGTGTCGGCAAGACTGCTGTAACGGTCCGCCGCCTGCGCATAGAGTGTGGCGAAATCGGGCGCGGCGAAGTCGGCCGACTCCAGGCAATCGTGTAATAGATTACCGGCCTCGGCGCCCTTGGCCAGGCGAAAGCGTAATGCTTGGGTGGCACTGCTGGCCGGCAGTGCCGGGTCGGTTTCATCGCGGTCCGGTGTGGTGTGGCCGCTGTGGCCCACATGGCGGGTCAGAGCCGAGAACGAACTGAGCCACCAGTCGCGTTCGATATGGCCATTAAACTGGGCCGGTTGCACCGCGCTGTGCGTGCTCGGATCGTGCCAATAGGCTGCCGGGATCTGCCGGTCGGGCACCGTGAGCAGGCTGGCCGCGCCGGCGACGCTGAGCAAGTCGGTCAGGGCCGGCACATCATAGGTCGACTGCTTTAGGGTCAGCGCCAAGGCGGATTTAGGGAAGCTGGCAAAGTTGGCCATACAGCAATAGAGCCGCTTTGAGGCCCGCGTGGCGGCAACGTAAAACAGTCGTACCAGCTCGGCCTGATCCTCTTCGTCGGCCAGCCGGCGGATCTCGTCACTGGCTTGAAAGGATAGATGCGCTGTGCCGCTGTGGCGGTCGTGGTAGCGCACTGCCGAGGCCGCCTTTGGGCTCTTGCCAAAATAGCTGACAAAGGGCAAAAACACGATTGGGTATTCCAAACCCTTGGCGCCGTGCAGGGTAATAATCTTCACCAGCGCCTCATCGCTTTCCAGGCGCAGCAGGTTGCCCTCGCTGTGCGCGCCGTCTTGACGGGCGCGCTCGAACCAATGCAATAGCGCATCGGGCGTGCGCAAATGGCCGCTCTCCTTTTGCAGCCGTTCGGCCAGATGCAACATGTTGGTCAGCTGGCGGTCGACCCGGATTGAGCTGGGCCGAAAATGTTGCTGCAACACCGCCAGCACCATACTCATCAGGCCTAGCTTTTGCCAATCGGTGCGCCACTGTTCAAATTTCGCCTGCCACTGGGCCCACTGGTGTTCGTTCTGCTGCAGGGCTTCCAGTTCGCCGGTACTGAGGCCGATCCATTGGCAGGCCAAGGCGGCAATAAAGGCCCGGTCGTTATCGAACTGCCAGATCCCGGTGAGCAAGAGCAGTAACTGTTCGGCCTCGGCCGACTGAAACACATCGGCGCGCGAGCTCAGATAGACCGAATGGATACCCGCCGCGGTCAGGTAATCCTGCAGCAGTTCGGCTTCGCGATAGCTGCGCACCAGCAGGGCAATGTCGCCGGCTTGCACCGGCACATCATCAACCCGAACCTGGCTGATCAACTCGACTATTTCGGCAACACACCAGCGGGCCATGGTGCTTTGGAATGCCTTGGTTAGGCCCTTGCTGGCGCTCGGGTCGCTGGCAAAATGCACCCACTGCACCGCACTGCGCCGGTCGCCATCGGACCAGACGGGGTCGAGCGCATCGGGCGCCGGATTGACCGCGCGGTACTCGATGTCGAAACCAAAGGTGTGGCGGTTGAGCAGACTTTCCTGCTGCAAAAAGGTTCGGTTGTAACCGTGGATCACGGCCGGATCGGAACGGTAGTTGGTGTTCATGGTCCATTGATAATCGACCTGCTGGCGGGCCTGCAAGTAGGCAAACACATCGCCGCCGCGAAACCCATAGATGGCCTGCTTGGGGTCGCCAATCATGCACACGAAAGCATCCGGCTGCCCGGTATAGAGGGCGCTGAGAATGGCATACTGATCGGGGTCGGTGTCTTGGAATTCATCGATTAAGGCGGCCGGATACTGCTCTAGCAGGGCTGCTGCCAGAGCGTCGGCATTGGGCCCGTGCAGAGCGGATTTGAGCTGAATGATCAGGTCATTAAAACCGAGTTGATCGAGACGGTCCTTATCCTGATGGATATGCGCACGAATGGCTTCGACCCCGGTCAAGGCCAAGCGGATCTTAACGGTATCGCGACCGCTCGCCAGGGCCAACATCAGCTCGTGCGTTGCCGGCATGACGGTTCTTTTGGTGGCCGTACTGAAGCAGCTTTTTAGTTGGCTGGCATCCAGGTCGCGCTCGTCGGCCAGATCGCCATCATCGGCTAGGCGATCGAGCCGCTCCAACGTTGCTCGGTTGAGTGCTCGAGTTTCAGCCTTGGCCCGTTTATTGTCGACATTATGCTTGGCGAAGAGCGGTCGCTCGTCCGGCCAGGCACTGACGAAATTTGCCAATAGAGTGTCTAATTGCGGGGCCGGGGGCAAGCTGATTGGGTGACTGCCATCGATCACCGGTCGCCAATGTTGGATAAATATTTCTGGCGTTTTCCAAGCAGAATACAGAATGTCATAGGTATCGAATTGCATCTGTTCGCGATACCAATCCTGGGTGGCTTGCAGCGTCAGCAAACTGGTGTCGGCTTCTAAATTGGCATTGAAGCTCATGCCACTGAAAAAAGCCTGCTGCGACAGGGCGCGTTTACAGAAACCGTGAATGGTAAAAATAGCCGCCTCATCCAATTGCAGCAGGGCACGGTTCAGTAGGAGTTGCGCGCGCTCGGTAGACATTTTGCCACGCAATGCGACGATCACCGGATCGCTGTCGGTCTGCCAATGCTCCGCCGTTTGGCGTAAAAAACGGCTTAGGCGATTGCGCAGTTCGGCCGTGGCGGCGTTGGTAAAGGTCATCACCAAAATCTGCTCGACACCCAGCTCGCGCTCCAACAGCAGGCGCAAATAGATGCGCACTATATTGTGCGTCTTGCCGGTGCCGGCGCTGGCCTCTATCAGGTGCGCGCCGCGCAAGACCAGGCTGGTGCTGTCTAATTCATTCATGCTCGGCCTCGCTTAGGGTGGTGATTTTAATACCGGCGATCAGTGCACCGTAACAGTCCTGCACGGCGGCCAGGGTGCTGTCGTAGTCTGGCCGCACCGACCAAAACTGGGCGATATAGGAATCATAGCTGTAGCCGCGCTGGTTATAGCTGTCTTGCCAATTCGACGCAAAGGCCTTGTCATCGTCCTTGCCCAACAGGCAGGCCAGCGCCAGATCGGCGTTTAAAAACAACGGCTGCTCCAGACCCTGTTTGAGCACGGCATAGAATGCGCTCAGTTGCGCTTGCGCCTGCTCTACCGGCGCACAGCTGAGCAAGACCAGGCTCTCCTTGGTACCGTGAAAAATGGCCTGGCTGTGGCACGACTCGCCGCCGGCGTTGGCGACCAGATGGTGCAACCAGAGGCTGATCAGATCCTTACCCTTGATCGAAGCCGGGCGCCAAAACAGCAACCCATGCGAGTCGGTCAGCGGCAGGTCGGCGGTTAGCTCAAGTGCCGGTGTTGCGCTGTTGAGTTCGAGTACCCTATGGCTGAGCGTTAGGGTCTGTGCGCCGAGTGCGATCAAATGGCGGCTGAAATCGGCCGCCTGATCTTGCCACTGAGCGATTTCCTCGCCCACCAAGGCGTGCAGCGGCACGGCACTATTGGCCCGGCGATAGGTCAGGATGTCGACCGAGGCGCTCGGAGTCGTTTGCGCTTGAATAGCCTGTTGTATCGACTCAACCTTAATGCTGTACCGGTCGAGGTAACTCATATCAAAGGGTTCGCTGTCGTCCAGGCCCTCGTCGCGATCCTGCTGCAAATATAAACCGAGCCGTTGCTGAGCAAAGTACTGCGCTGGGTGGGTGAAAAATCGGATCCATTCATCCAGTCGCCAATGGTTTTTTAGCTCCGCCAAGGGCGGCACCTGGTGGCCTTGGTCAACCAGTGGGCGGGCATCGAGTAGGCTCGCCCAATGGGCATCGAAGGAAGGCAAAGCACCCTGATAGTTTTTTCGACTGAACGGCTGCAGGGCCATGCGGCGTAAATCGTGAGCGGGGTCGAAGCCATAACCCAGGTTGAGATAGTTGATCAACTCATCAAGCACCAAGGATGGCGGACGCTCTTCATTCTTGTGAATATCGTAACCCTGATAACTTAAATAGAGCGCATCGCGTGCCGATAACAGCGCTTCCAAAAACAGATAGCGGTCGTCACCCCGGCGCGATCGGTCGCCGAGCCGAATCGGGTCTTGGGCCATGAGATCGAAGCCGAGCGGCGGGCGGGTACGCGGAAACTGACCGTCATTGAGTCCAAGAATGGCGACAATACGAAACGGAATCGAACGCATCGGCACCATCGAACAGACGGTGATTTGTCCGGTCATAAATTGGCTGCCGGTCTGTTCCGGGCTGGCAAAGGCTTGCTCCAACACTGCACGCATCACCGTGAGCGGAATTTTTTCCGCCTGTAGGCCGGCCTGATTGGCGTATTCGGTAACATCATTGATCGCCTTAAGCAGGGCCTGATTACTGCGTTCAAACAGTGCATCGCTGGACAGCAGGGCAATCTGGATCTGCTCGATCAGATAGGCCTGCCATTGAGATGGTGTGCGGGCGGCCACTAACTGGGAACGTACATCGCGCAGCTGGCCGATAATCTGGGTGAGCTTACCGAGTAACAGACCGGCACTGCCTTCGACATCGGGCAGCAGAACCTGATCGTTCAGGTACAGGCTCTGATCGCTGTAGGCAAAGCCAAGTAACAGCCGGTCTAGCCCTTGCTGCCAAGTAAAGTGGTCACTTACTTCGCCTGATACCCACTGTTGCTTGTGCTGGCTGTTCAAGCCCCAATGAATATTGGCGTGCTCCAACCACTGGCTGATGGTTTGAATATCATTGGCCGAAAGCGAAAATTTGGCGGCAATGGCCGGCACCCGTAACCAGGCCAAGATTTGATTCACCTCGAAGCGGGCATCGGGCAGGGTGAGCAGCTCGAGAAAGGCCGCGACCGTAGGATCGGCATCTTTTAGATTACGGTCGGCAATGGAGCACGGCAGGGGCGGCACGCTGTCTTGAATGTTGGCGAAGCTGCGCGCAAAGACCGCCTGCACAAAGGGCGCATAGTCCTCGACATTGGGACACATCACCACCACATCCTTCGGAGTCAGGCTTGGGTCCTGATTGAACTGATGCAGCAACCAATCGTGCAGGGCTTGCACCTCGCGAAAGGGGCTGTGCGCCGAGGTGATGCAGATGCTCTCATCGGCGGGTGGCTCGGGCAGTGCTGGCGGGGTCGGCCGAGCATCCTTGAGCTGTAAGATGTCATCCTGCAATTGGCCGAGAAAAGATTGGCGTCCAACCGGCGAAAACACCTGTAAGTCATAGTGCGCCTTATCGGACAGCAGACGCACAAAGGTCTGGCCCTGGTGGCCCAAGCTGGCGAGTAAGGGGTTACCGACATCGGGCAGGCTGGTGCGTTGCGCGTCCTGCTGTTCTAGGACCCAGTTGGCCCGGGTTTGCGAGGCCCGCACCAGTTCCTTACTGAGTTGTTTTTCCGAGCGCAGTTCATCCCAATACTCGACACTGGGATTGAGATAAAGCAGATGAATATCGACGTCCGCTCGACTGGCAATTTGGCTGAGAAAGTCGAGCCAGATCGGTGCCAGGGCGTTGATACCAAAAATATAAAAGGTGCCGGGCAATTTGGCCGCTGGCTGGTCGATAGACCCCAAGGCGGCTCGCATTAACGCCAGTGGATGGTCGGCGTTTTGCGCGACCAGGGCTTGCCACAGCTTAGCCTGCCAATGGGGCGTAGCACCGGTCTGCCACTGCTCAATCCACTCGGGCCGAAACATCAGATACTGTTCATAGAGATCGGCCAGCTGTTCGCTCAGTTGAAAGCGACGGCTGTCACGCAGGGTTGCAGGTTGGTCTTGCCAATATTGGGTCGGTTCGGCCATCAGCGGATCGTCAGCCAGCGCAGGGGTTTGCAATAGGGCGTAGATACGCCAAGCCAAAATCTCCCGACTGTACACCGACCGCTCCGGGATGCGCTCCGGCCCCAATATGAGCCGAATCAGATCCCAGAAATAGCGCACCGGCAACGGATAAACGGCGTTCATGCAGATTTGCCGGCTCGGTAACTTGGCCAGCTCCATACTCAACCAATGCTGCATACCCGGGTGTTGCACCAAAATGACATCGGCGGCCAGCACCGGCGCGGTGGAGGATTGCAGCAAGGTATCGAGCGCGCTGACCAGGTTTTCAAGCCGGTTCGACGGGTAGGTATAGAGCATGGAATAGGCATCCTGAACGTTGCGGGCAGTGTATCACACCCGGGCTTTTAAGCGCTCAGTGCACCGGCTATGGCAGGCCGAACCGCAACACTGAACAGAGACCGAGCGCGGCCGGAATAAATGTTAGCTTTTCATAATGCAGAAGCCAATGTGGACAAACCAAAAGCAATATGGAAAAACATGCAAAAACTGAAACGCAGTGGTTGATTTTATGCAACAGCCTGTTAGCCTATAAATGTCGACATCCGTCGGCCAACAAACAAACTGCGAAAATAATTCGCGTTATCCAGGAGAACTCAGATGGTGAGCATGCAAAAACACAATGCCCAACTTCATTCGGCCAATATGGGCCGGGGTTGTTCTGTTGCTATGCGTACCGCAATGAATTTCTGGAATTCATTTAGCGGCGCACATGCGATCGATAACGATAATCCGCGTTTCGTTTAGTTTTTAAACCAACCGAACCGCGAGTCTTCAGCGCGGTTCGGTTGGTAAAGATAGTCCATATCTTTCCTACCTCGTTTAAAACTCCGGTTCATAAAACTTAGCTCTAGGAGTTTACTATGAACTTGGCCAATACCTTTGCGCGTATTCGCGCGCTATTTCGCCGTACCGTTTCACGCGCTACTTCATCTCGTCGGAACAAAAGTACTGAAATTCGTTTCATCGATGTGAGTGAACATCTGCGTCGTGATCTAGGATACTACAATGGCGACAGCAATCGCCGAGTGCATGAACGTCACCCCCGTTCTGAATCGTTCGTGGTATATGGCCCACTCAGGCGCGGGCCCTAAAAGGTAAAAAGACCGGGCAGGTCAGGCTGGCAGAGGGACTCTGTTGGTTCGAGTTGTTCGGTTTTATTTTGGGTTTTTTTTGGGGTTTGTTTGGTTTTTTAAAAGCTCCTATAAGCGAATGGGATGATCAGCATGAAGAGACAACAGGTCAGCGTAACTCGTATTGAGCATTAGGCTATTTTGTTGCCAACGCATTGGGCAGATACACACCCGCCTTGCCGCAATAGGTATCGCTCGCTAACTGCCATTCGACAAATCCGATTTACTGCTTTAAGTTTGGAATAAAGACGTAATACTTCAGAACACGAATACCCCTCCCCTACATAAATTGAGTGCAGAGTTGCGGGGTAGCAGAAAGCCGGCCAATGATATGACTAGACTCATCTCTAGAGTACGACAGGAACTCGCTCCACGTGAACTGCATCGCAAAATCTCTAAAAATGTGTTGGAAAAGCCAGTTTTTTTCGGGCTAAAACGGCGGGCGCTGGATTTGCCCGGAACGCTGACCAATTGTTCGATATAGGATGCGGGGGGTAGAAAGACACGAATCATAGATAAGTACTTGTTTTATATAAAAAATATTGAAATATTCTTGCAGCACTCATCGACTCTATGGTCGGTTCTTGCCGGGCTTGATTAATTGACAGAGACCCTTGCAGGCAACAGACTGTCCACCCTACAGTCGGTTCTAGGTTTTTGTCAGTTAAAGCAAAAGCGGAACCCGGCAAAAACGGCCAGAGCCGAGTAATAAGCTGTTATCCGGTGTCAGCTTGTCTTTAGTTTAGGTTAAGTTGGGGTGTTGCAACCGTGTCACATTACCCAGCCTACAGGCATTAAAAATAGTATTATCAGCACAGTTTATCCCTGGCACAACCGATAGCGTTCTAGTTAGTATGATGATTCTTGGACTTGTTTTTATGCTTATGACCTTTGCTGTGTTTATTGTGTACGGTCTTCTTTCAGGCAGCTTTAGCGATTATATTGTTAAGTCAAAAAAAGCCAGTGCTGTAATGCAGAGAATTTTCGCTACAAGTTTTTCTGCGCTCGGACTTAAGTTGGCTTTTAGTGACCAGGTATAACAAGGCCAAGCACAGCGACAACTTCTCTGTTGCGGCTTCGACTCCACTACAAAGCTGCGCGTGTTGGCAGCGTTATGCAACATCTAGAGAGGGAATCTAATGAATTTCTATGAAGACTCTGAGAATGTAGATAAGTACATCGAGATGTGTAAAGACTACGATGGAAGCAATATCTATGAATTGTTAAAAAAATATCTCGAGGATGGAAAAGCTGTTCTTGAACTAGGCACTGGTCCAGGCTTTGATATTCCATTTTTAAATGAACACTACCAAGTTACTGGCTCAGATTATTCTGAAGAATTTTTAGCACGCTGCAAAGATAAATTCCCAGATATAAATTTTATAAAGAATGACGCAAAAAATATTGATATCAATGAAAAGTTTGACTGTATATATTCAAATAAGGTGTTACATCATTTAACGAAGGATGAGCTTTCATTATCGCTATTAGGACAAGCAGGCATCCTGTTACCTGGTGGGATTATTGCTCATTCGTTCTGGCTTGGCGAAGAAGACCAGGTAATGGAAGGCCTTCTCTTTACTTATTATCGTAAAGAACGCCTTTTAGATATCATATCGGAGAATTTTGAAGTATTAACAACTATGAGTTATCAGGAATTTGAAGAAGATGACTCTTTATTTGTGATTGCGCAGTTAAAAGTAGATGCATAACAAGGCGCTGCAACCGACCTCCGGTATTTGTCACTTTGTTTGCAAAAGAACCGCAAGTAAAGCGCCAAACACCTCCGGCGGCTGAGCGCGGCGTTATATGGCAAGTACTCAGAAAACTCCAGCAAGTGAAAAGCAGACGCCCAGAATCTAATTGCATTTGACGTTTTTGAAAAATTTTCAAACATTAACATTTATCCAGTCGGCCCGTCGTAACGCGCAAAGTTCTCGCGGGAGAAAAACAGGATTTTGATTATCCAGTATAAGATGGTGATCAGTATGAGCATGGTTGGTATCGCCACGATGAGTAGCAGCTGCTCTTCTTGCATATTCTTAAGATTAGCGCCCATCATTTTCACGATTTTGTCGGTGAATGCTAATGCCGTCCATACCAGTGAAAAGCCAATACGCGAAACATGCCTAATAATGCGTTCTGTGCCAGAAAGCCCTGAATGGTAAAGGTTGCGAATATCCCCCAATGCAAAGCAAATCGCTAAACCACCCCAGATCAGATAGGTAAAGGGAGCCTCTTCCTCTCGCCAACCCATACTGATCGCAAATGCAGTAAATGCGAAACTGACAACCCATATCAAAGCAGTTACTTCAAGGAGTCCAGTTTCATTCTTTTTATTATGGACGGTTAGCCAGGCGGTAAACACGGTATACATCACTAGTGCACCCAACATCATGTCATCGATGGAATTTTTGAGGTAAGCGGCGGCAATTCCCGAAATCAGCATGACCAACATGGATATAGTAAAATAGGAGCCTGCTTTCCTATGAAGTGCACTGCCTTTCTTAGCGAACATGGCCAACACAGCTGTCATCAAAACGATCGTTCCCGCGGGGGTATGTATTGCCCAAACAATGATGTCTTTCATGTGTAAAGTCTCAGGTTATAGTTTGCTAAAACTGAATGACCGAAAATAATTAGTTGATATTCAATTTCTTGACAGCCATATAGCCGTACTGCGAATTGCCGTGCTCCTGGATCAAGTATTCGTAAAGGGTGTTAGCTGTCTCGCCCTCACCCAATTCCTCGTAAGTCATTGCTTTTAAGTAAGTCAATTCGGCTTTCATTTCAGCCGACACTGCCTCTGCCCTTTCTGCCTGTCTGATCAGCTCCAACGTACGATCGTAATGCTTACTCTCATAGTGTTTATATGCTTCGGAAATAGAGGCCGTTTGCATCAGACTCGCACACGCCCCTAGTGATAGTGTTGCCACTACTAGAAGTGCAATAGTCGGTAATTTCATCCCATTCAATCCTGTTAACGTGACTTTGGTTGACAAGCCTACCAATGCTAAAATAAAAGTAATACAATGAAATTTGGACTTCAGGTATGCATATTCGTATGGATTGGAAATCAATAACATTCGACTGGAACCGTGCGCGGGCTTTTTTGGTAACGGCGGAAGAGGGTTCACTGGCAGCAGCAGCTCGTTCAATGGGAATGACGCAACCTACCTTGGGGCGACAGGTGGCGGCGCTGGAGAGTGAAATTGGATTTGATCTATTTACCCGACGAGGTCGAGGCCTTGAGTTAACGCCTAATGGCATCAAATTGTTGGAACACGTAAGACTGATGGGTGATGCCGCTAACCAATTTTCTTTATCGGCTTCGGGTAAATCAGATGTAATCGAGGGCGATGTTAGCATCACTGCTTCCGAACTCCTTGCCACGTTTATGCTGCCACGCATGATCAAGACTTTGCGGGAAGTGGAGCCTGGCATTGACATCGAAATTCATTCAACAAACGAAGTACGCGACCTCAATCGAAGAGAGGCTGATATTGCTATCCGGAGTGTTCGTCCAACACAGCCAGAGTTGATTGCCAAAAAACTGTGCAGTGTTCGAGGTCATCTCTATGCAGCCAAAAGCTATTCGCGGCAACTGGGTCATCCTCCGACGATAGACGAGTTGAACAAGGCGAGTTTCATCGATACTGAGAATCCTGGTCGCCTCATGGAGTTACTTAATTCTCGTGGCTTAAATCTAAACAAGCAAAACTTTCCCGTTATTTCAAATAGTCATGTTGTCCAATGGGAATTGGTCAAGCAAGGCGTGGTAATTTGCGCCACAGTAGAAGAAATTGGCGATAACGAGCCGCTGGTTGAACGTGTGATTATCTCCGACCTTCCCCTGATTACCATGGATCTATGGCTAGTGACCCACAATGAATTGCGAACTAGCCGTCGAATCAGACGAGTCTTTGATTTTTTGGTATCGGAGTTTTCTCATAATTAACTCTAACTAGGAACGACCGTTACTAGCCGATGATTGCCGTTCAAGCTACTATTTTAAGCGTCAGCTTTTAGGTCCCTGCGTTATACATGAAGCATAGCCAATTGCCACATAACAAAAAAATGCAGTCGAACCCAGCTAACGCCGGGCCACTGATATGAAAGTTCGCGGCTTATCGACCAACTAATTTGTCAAACGTAGGTATTAAGGATAGATGTGATATGAATCAGGTTATCAAACTGTTGAAAAATCATCGTTCAATTCGGGAGTTCGCTCCAGAACCTGTTAGCGATGACATGGTGTCGGCAATTATTGAAGCGGCTGGTTGTGCGGCGACATCAAATTTTGTTCAGGCATACTCGGTTATTCGGGTGAGGAACACGACAACACGCAAGCAGATTGCTGAACTGGCCGGTTCCCAACGTTGGGTAGAGAGCAGTCCGGTATTTCTTGTCTTTTGTGCAGACCTGAAAAGAGCTGAGATGGCTTGCTCTTATGAAAACAGTGAGATGGTCTCAGGTACCATGGAACAATTTATTGTCGCCACAGTGGATGTCAGCCTGTTCGCGCAGAATGCGATGATTGCTGCGGAATCACTGGGGTTGGGTGGCGTATTCATTGGTGGTATCCGAAATGACCCGGAACAAGTTTGTGACTTGCTAAAAATACCTAACCACGTTTATCCGGTATTCGGTATGTGTTTTGGATATCCGCTAGGAGAGCAGGAGCAGAAGCCGAGACTGCCGGTAGATATGGTTCTGAAAGAGGAGGCGTATCAGGCAGATGAAGCGGGCCTGGTAAAGTACAACGCAATCTGTAGCGACTACTATCGCAATCGCTCTCGTGGTTCCAGAGAGGAGACCTGGACTTCTAATATCTCAGCGATGATGGCTAAGCCCCTCCGTACTCATATGAAAGCGTTTTTAGAGAAAAAAGGATTCAAGTGTCAGTGAATTTACGACGACCAACGTTTAGTAATATTTTATTCCCAAATTTAGCAGGTTAAAAAATAAATATGAATAAAGATATCCTATCATTTTTACCAGTCGTAACGCTCCTTATAGCAGCGTTATTTGTGTTCCTGTCATACGACACGCCAGCCGATGATGTCTCTTTAGTACCCATCTATGCTGGTTTTGTTGCGTTAATGTTAATGCCCATATCAGGTCTCCTTATATACTTTGGAATTGGTAAGAAAAAACATAGGTTAATGTTTCGCATAAATCAGGCAATATTGTTGGGTGGCTGTTTGCTAAGTATCTATTTGTGGCGTTCGTTAAAATGAAACCGGAATAATAAGCTCTAGAGCTATCGCAAAGGGAACCATTAGCTCACCTTGATCCCAACGCGTACAACTGGCCATAACCCTTTCCTGCCTAAACGCAAAGGGCGTCTTCTTCTTATAACCAATACCCGCAACAAGTTCAAGCATCTGTACAAATAAGGAGATAAGGTCCAAAGTATAAATTTTTATCTCTATGAGCCTTGGTATAAATAGCTATGACAGACCGACACCCCGAGAAAACCGCCTCAACAATCTCAACACTCAGCGATCTTGCGAAGTTGGCAAACTATTCCCTCATGGACACGCTCAACGCTGATCCTGATGCGCGGGATGATGGTGCCGACCACGCGCCGCGACAAGTCTTCACGGGTCATTACGTCCCTGTCAGCCCTACGGCCATCAAAGATCCAGAGTATGTAGCCCACAGCAAAGGCTTTTTTTCCGAGCTCGGCTTCGCTGACAGCATGGCAAAGACCACTGACTTCATTCGCCTGTTCTCCGGCGATATCGCTCAGGTTCCAGAGCCAATGCGCAAGGTCGGCTGGGCCACTGGATATGCACTGTCGATCTACGGCACTGAATACACCCAGCAGTGCCCGTTCCAAACCGGTAACGGATATGGAGATGGTCGTGCCATTTCGGTACTCGAGGCCGTCATCAAGGGGCAACGCTGGGAAATGCAGCTCAAAGGTGGCGGTCGTACGCCCTACTGCCGCGGCGCGGACGGTCGTGCTGTGTTGCGCTCTAGTATCCGCGAGTTCTTGGCTCAGGAGCATATGCACGCATTGGGTGTGCCCACATCTCGGTCACTGAGCTTGGTCGCGTCAAAAACGGAGCAGGTACAGCGACCCTGGTACTCAGAGAATTCGCGCTCGGAGAATCCTGACCAGCTTATACTCGAAGCCGTCGCCATCTCGACGCGTGTCGCACCGTCATTCATTCGCGTCGGTCAACTCGAACTGTTCGCGCGCCGAAGCCGTAATTACGCACATCGGAACGCGATGGCAGAACTCGAACAACTGGTGTTGCACCTGATTGACCGTGAGTATGCCGAGGTGATCGATAGCCAGCTCACCACTCCAGAAAAAGTGGTGTCGCTGGCGCGTGAGTTTCGTAGTCGGCTCATGGCGCTGGTGGCGAACTGGATTCGTGTCGGCTTCTGCCAGGGCAACTTCAACAGCGATAACTGCGCTGCCGGTGGCTTTACCCTTGATTATGGCCCGTTCGGTTTTTGCGATATGTTTAACCCCAATTATCAGCCCTGGACCGGTGGCGGTCATCACTTCTCGTTCATGAACCAACCCAACGCAGCGCAGCAGAATTTTGGTATGTTTTGTTTGGCGTTAAAGCCGTTACTGGCGTCGCATCAGAACAGTTTGCTAGCACTCGACGAGATTCAACGTGAATTTCCGCGACTCATGCAAACGCAAATGGACAATATCTGGGCCGCCAAGTTGGGTCTGAGCACCTTGAGCACACCCGATCAAAAGGCTCTTTGCAAGGTTCTGCTCAGTGACCTTGAAACCCTGATGATACAAACGCCGGTCGATTACACTATTTTCTACCGCGAGCTCTCGTCCCTACCCAACGACATTCGCTCTCTCAAGAAAAGCTTCTACCCTAACTCGGCGCTTGATGCAGACGCCGAAGCGCTCGATCAACGCTGGACCGAGTGGCTCGAAAATTGGAAAACGCTGCTCAATTACGGCATTAACGCGAATGATAGTTCGCACCGATCCAGTGATGAGATTTCTAGGCAGATGAAGCTCGTTAACCCAAAATACATTCTGCGAGAGTGGTTCGTCGTGCCGGCTTATCAACAAGCAGCAGCGGGTAATTATGCTCTAATTCGAGAACTGCAGGATGTGATGACACAGCCCTATGCGGAGCAGTCACAGGATGTGGAAGATAAATACTATAGGTTGAAACCGACCGAGTTTTTCGCGGTGGGGGGCTTGTCTCATCTTAGTTGCTCGTCGTGATGTTAGGGGTCTAAAAAAGTAATGCTCAAACAACTTAAGGCCTGTTTAGTCAATCCATTTTTCTGTAATTAAGGGGTGTAGTATGTCGTTTGATCTTGAAGCATTGGTATCAGCCTGCAAAGTGGCGTTAGGGGAAGAAAAACCGCAAGAGCACATTTCTAAGATTGTGGATAAGTTACTGTCTGACCCGGATTCCCTTAGTCAGGCTTTGGGGCATCAAACGATAGCCGGGATTGAAAAGCTCTATGTTTCCGACGAGCTGACAATCATCAATGTCGTTTGGGCACCAAAAATGACATTGAATGCGCATAACCATAATGTGTGGGCTGTTATCGGCGTGTATGCCGGTAGAGAAGATAATATCTTTTGGCGTAGAGTGAAAAACGATCCCAATGGTAAAATTGAAGCGGCGGGTGCCATATCGATTGCCGCAGGGGAATCGGCCTCCCTTGGTAAGAACCTGATACATTCAGTAACGAATCCGACGGACACCTTTACGCGCGCTATTCATATCTACGGCGGTAACTTTTTTGAAATTGACCGTAGCGAGTGGGAACCCATGTCCCTCGAAGAGGCTCCCTATAGTGTTGAAAAAACCCTAGCTGTTTTTCAATCTGAGAATGCGATCATGGATGCGCTGAAAGTTACCGGGGGCAATGCTTAACCAGCTTAATTAGCTTAACGTTAGATTACGTTTTATGGTGAGCTTTATTGTTAGTGATAATTCCATGGCAACGTTATCAATATTATCCTGCCAAAGCTACATTCTTAAATTACTTTAAAGTATATTAAAAATATTTTTAATTTCTTGATTTCAAAAACATAATAATATTAATATGCCTATAACGGGAAGCGAGGAACGCTTCGTAGTGGTAACTTAGTTGGTGATACGGATGTATCAACAAGGATGTATTATTAGCTTGGTTAGTTTGTTCTATAAAGTGCGCGCTGTTATCGGTCGTATTATTCTTCGACGTAAGAAGATACATAAAATTGATTTTCCCCATCTCAATGAGCATATGCGGCGCGATCTAGGTTATTACAATGGCGATGGCGCACACAGGGTCCACGACCGGGATCTGCGCGCCCATCACCCCTTTAACCGTGGGCCTTAAGGGTTATCCGTAGCGACGCAATAGTAAATTTTGTACCCAGACGTTACCGGCTTATAGGCCGGTAATGTCTTATTTGTATCGGATACAGTAGCTGACTAGGGTACCAGGGTTACCCCGATAACCTCGCCGATGGCATCGAGCCGAAAGTGATAGTCACCTGCTACTGTCACGTCCAGCAACAGATTACCGCCGTTGTCGGTCAAGACAATAGAGCCTGGGTCCTGTGAGCTGCCAAATCCAAAGGCGTTGCTCCAGTCTTCATTGGAAAACTTAAAGCCATAGCGGCCCACGTCTAAGGTAAGCGTGGCAGAATACCGGCCCATGCCGTCATAACTGAGCCTGTCCGCCGTGCTCCAGCCATTCATGTCACCGCGCACAAACATCTCTGGGTAGGCGGCCACAGTCAGGCTCGGCACACTCACGCTGCGGCCGGTGTCGAGGCTGAAGTTGTATACGCCCGCCACAGGAATACTAATCGCAATATCACCTATGCCGTCGAGTTCCATCGCCTTGCCCAAGGTGACGCCGTTAGTGCTGCCGGCACCAAAGTTGGTGCCATTGCTCCAGCCGGCATCGGCGACCTTAAAGCTATAGTCGCCGGGGCTGGCATCGAGCCGCACGCGATAGTCGCCAGCACCCCGATAGGCCAACAAACCGGCGTTCAGTGGGCTCCAATTGGGCGTGAGTAGGGTGCCCATAAGATACATATCGGCACCCAGATCAAAGTTGGCGGCGCTGATGGTGATCACCGGGACCGGATTGCGCAGGTCCAACTGAATGCGATAATCACCCGCCTGACTGGGCGCCACGCTGAGTAAAAAATTGTTGTCGCTATCCCCTGATGCCGTGAGCGTAAATGCCGAACCGGGCCCATTGCTGAAGCTGTCGGCATTGGTCGAACTGGCCCAGTTTTTGTCGGCAAAACGGAAGTCAAAGGTGCCGGCGCTTGGCAGGTTTATCGGGAACTCATAACGGTCTTCGCCGATGTAATAGCCGTCATAACGATGCGCCCAATTCGAGAAGGCCCCCACGGCATACAGGGTGGTGGTGCCGAAGGGGGGCACATCTCCGGCCGGTAAGCCGTCACCCTGAGCACCGTTCTGCGGCAATACAAATACGGCAGCGGTTAGCGCGGGAACGTGAAAGGTAGGCTCGCCAGCGATCAGCGCAAAGTTGGCGCTTTGCACGCTGCTGTCAGCAGAGGCCTGTTGAATGGCATGCAATTCAAAATCAGCTGCATCTGGCACCACTACTTGGTGTGACATATCGGTGTAGTTAAAAACCACCATAAGGGCATCGTATTGGGCATCCAGATCGTTACCGGCGTGCACCCCATCATCGATCGACATCGCGATCAGGCCGGCGGTCTGGCTGGAGCCGGTATTGTGGAAGGCGACGCGATTAATAACCTCGGCTGCGCTGGTGAGCCGAAATAGCGGGCTGTCGGCGCGGATGCTGAGCATTTCTTGGAAGGACTGGCGCATCCAATCCACATCGGCCACGCTGGGGTTGGCATCGGGGTTGGCGGTAACCTGTTGAATAAAGGGCCAGTTTGCGGCGTCCTTATCTTCCCGCGGTAAGCCAACGTGCCAGTTGCTGTCCGCCAGCTTGGCAAAATCAACTCTGTTAAACCAATCGCCGGAATCATAGGAATCGCGTTCCATCGACTTAGAGCGTAAGAGGTCGACGCCCAGGTGATAAAAGGGCACGCCTTGGGCATAGGTACCGGTGGCCACCGCTAATGACTGCATACGGGCACGGTCTGCGCTACTGACGGTGTTCGCCGCCTTATAGGCGATGATGTCCCAGAGGGTTTGATTATCGTGTTTGGACACGTAGTTGATAATCTCTTGCGGGTCATCGGCATATGCTGCGGGTTGGCCCTTGTAATCGATTTGCGTGCCGTTCACCAAGTCATCGTGGCTGTTGGTCAAGACAAAGCTCTTCAGGTTACCGGCCAGGCCAATGCGCACAATATCGGCATTGCTCAGCACCGCTGCGGCCAACTCCAAGTCCGGCGTGAGTTGATTGTCGTTGGCGGTGCCGGCATCGGGGTCGAATGAGTCAAGCCAGTTCAGCTCGTTCGGGATGGCGCTATTGGCCAGCCCTTGGTTGCGACGCAGGCTATCTTCCCCTGCGCTATCCCCAAGCTCGTCGAAGGGCCCACCGCCGCGTATGCCGTCGCGCAATCGATCGGTAAAGGTACCGATGCCGGTACCGGCTATATTGCTTTGCGAGGCATTGGTGCCACGTTTATTCTGACCCGCCGCACCATAGTCCCAGCCTTCACCATAGAAGTAGATCGCGGGATTGACCGCCTGTACCGCGACCAGCGCTTGCTCCATAGACACCTTGGTTTGCA
Source organism: Reinekea forsetii (assembly GCF_002795845.1). Lineage (GTDB taxonomy): Bacteria > Pseudomonadota > Gammaproteobacteria > Pseudomonadales > Natronospirillaceae > Reinekea > Reinekea forsetii. The sequence continues at coordinate 3,349,444 of NZ_CP011797.1, read as the reverse complement.
GACCCATCAGATCGAATCGGAAGGCATCGATGTGGTACTGGTCGGCCCAGACCACCAGAGAGTCGGTCATTAACTTGGCCATCATCTTATGTTCGGTTGCGGTATCGTCGCAGCAGGAATCGCGCGTCACCACACCGGAGTCGACATCGCGGCGGTGGTAATAGCCTGGCACTACCTTGTCGAGTACCGACTTGGCAGCCAGACCGCTGGCGTTGGTGTGGTTATAGACCACGTCCATGACGACCCTAAAGTCCATATCATGCAGCGCTTGGACCATGGCACGAAACTCCAGAATGCGCGCCATGGAGCTCGGATCGGACGAGTAGCTGCCTTCGGGCACGGTATAGTGGAAGGGGTCGTAACCCCAATTAAAGCTATCTTGCGGGCGCAGGTAGACATAAAAATCCTGAGCAGCCCCGGTCGTAGGATTCAGTGACGCTAGTGCGGCACTGATCAGTGTGCTGTCGCAGGTTAGGCCCAGTTCGAGTGCCTTGGCTTGCGCTGCGCTGCTAATCGCACAGTAGTCGGCCAAGGTGTCATCGATATCGACCCGTGCACTCGCGTCCTCATCGATGGTGGCGATATCAAAAGCGGGCAGAATCTGTACGGCGGTCATGCCGGCGGCACGCAATGCCTGTAAATGGCGCATCGACTCGCGATTGGCATCGGTGAAGGCTAGGTACTTGCCATCGGCTGCTGCATCGACCTTGGTGGTGTCCGCTATACTGAGATCGCGAATGTGAGCTTCATAGATGGCCATGTCTTCGGGATTGACCATGTCTTCGGAGTTGACCAAGTTGGACGGCTCGAACGCCTGCCAACCGGCTGGCAGCAGAGCCTCGGCACCGAGATCGACGACCTGCGAAAAGGTTGAGTTAAGCGCCAGGCTCAAGCTATAGGGGTCGGTAACCTCGAGACATTCAATGGCACCGCTGGCGTAATGGAACAGGGTTAACTTATAGCGATAATAATGGCCGGTTAAATCTAAGGGTGCGCTGACCGACCAAATACCGGTCGCGCTATCTTCGGTCAGGGGAACGGTTCTGACTAAGGCAAATTGACTGTCGTAGACCTTTACCGAGACTTCCTGCGCGGTCGGTGCCCAGAGCGAAAATTGCGTATGGCCGGCGTTATTAAAGGCACCCAATTGTGCATCCCGGGCCGCCTCATAATAGAGCCTGTCCAATAAGGGTGCTGTTTGCACGCGCGTTAAGCGCACCACCTCATGGGCGGCGTTGCTTTCGACCGTCCACAGCTGGTCCTTGACCAGATTTTTAGCGTCCTCGGCGGTGGCATCCAACCCGTAGCCATCGAAGCTGGCCAAATGCGGATAGGCCGCTTTTTGTGCCGAACTCATGGTGGCCGGGGTCATGCTAATCGGCGTGCCGCCAGAGACCGACTTACTCTCAGCGTCGAACTTTAGCGCCGCCGTGGGCGAATGCCATAGGGCTATGCTGTTGGCGGTTGAGCGAGTTTTGTAGACCAGGCTTGCACCGCCGGGATTGGCGATATCAATAAAGTGGGCCGAGGCGCCTGATAACAAAACAGGTGCTTCGAGCAATGGCTCGGGAAACAGTTCGCCGACACCTTGAAAGGTAAAGACGTCTTGGCTCAGCACTGCGCGACTAAAAACATGATCGGCACCGCCCAAATCTTTGCTATCACCCTGGTGGACAATAAATTTGAAATCGGCCCAGTCGTCGGTGCGTAAATCAATTATATAATAGGCGCCGTACAGCGGGTGTATCCCGGTCGCCAGCAGCGGCTCGGACCAGCTGGTGGCGCTGGCGACCTCGTCGGTCACGCTGCCAATATCATCCCATAGATGTAGGCCCCAGCCGTCATAATCAGCGCCATCGCGCTGGTAATAGACGATGGCCTGATGCGCTTCAATCTCAATCAGGGCGTTGGCGGGATCGGGCATGCAGGCGGTTAAATTGACGGTGAATAAAATCACCAGCAGTTTAACCACGGTTATTACTCTTATGTTCATGGGCAGTTCCTCGGTGTTAGTTTTTCGAAGGCTATGGTTGAGCTACTGCTGAGGTAAAACGACACGCAATCTATCCGCCTTGCCCGCGCTGAAATAATCGGCCATTGCAAAATAGAGGAGTTTGGATTTGTTGAGCTTGGCTCGGATCTGACCTGAGTTCGGGAGTGCCGGAATAGTTAGTGAACTATGGCCCGAGCTAGCCGACAAAGCGGCATAAGAATTTAGTATGTTCACAGTGACGTTCTGCCTTTAAAAAAATATTTTTATTTTTGCGGCAATATACGGACTTAATTATCGTCACCTAACGCCATTCTATGGCAGACAATTGCGGTGACAATCCCAGAGCGGTTTGAAAGTTTATAGGGGTGGAGTAAAATCACGACCCCGCCCACTCAACGCTAAAGCCCTGGAGTATGCTGCTAGAACGGGCAGGATAAAAAACCGCATGCTGCGGTCTTTATTCTTGGTTTTAATACTCAAGTTTATGAGGGTTACCCGTCACTTATTGATCGCTGGTTGAATTTTATGTTGTAAAGCCTTATCGCGGGACGGAGAAACGGACCTTTTGCCTACCATTATCATTGCGGGTGATAGTAATATTTTTCCACACTCCATCCATTTCCATCTTTCAACCCCATTCGTCAACTCGTCGTGCCACATTGATCGGAATATACTTTCCCATCCAGCCTTACTTTCGCGAAGGAATGCAGTCTCGTTTGAAGGATCAGGCTTCGCAGTGAATAAGTAAAAAAAACATAGCGGAGTAACCCTAATGAAAATACCAGTACAACCCTTGTTGGCGGCCCTATTGGCCACCTCAGCGATATCCCTCACCGGGTGCTTGCCGGAGGACCCCTACCTAGAGCGCGATGTGCGCGATGATGTGTTCTATTTTGTCATGCCCGATCGCTTCGATAATGGCGACCTCACCAACGATACCGGCGGTATCTCGGGTGACCGGCTAGACCATGGCTTTGATCCGTATGACAAGGGCATGTATCACGGTGGTGATATGCAGGGCCTGGAAGGTCAGCTCGACTACCTTCAAGGCTTGGGCATCACCGCCATCTGGATGACGCCGATTTTAAAGAACCAAACCATTCAGGGTGATAGCTCAGCCTATCACGGCTACTGGACCTTGGATTTCACCAAGATTGACCCCCATCTGGGCTCCAATGCCGATCTGCAGTCGTTAATCGATGCCGCCCACGATCGCAATATGAAAGTCTATTTTGACATCATTACCAACCACACCGCCGATGTCATCAAGTACGAGGAGTGTCATGAACCCGATGGCAGCTCGAATGGCTCGCCGTGCACCTATGTGTCGCTGGCCGATAAGGCTGCGGGTATGGGTTACACGCCTTTCTTACCGGCCGGCCAAGAGAACGTTAAGTCACCGGCCTGGTTAAACGATCCGCAATACTATAACAACCAGGGCGACACCACCTTTTCCGGTGAGAATTCCATCTATGGTGACTTCTTCGGTCTGGATGACTTGGATACCCGGCAACCGGCTGTTGTGCAGGGCATGATTGATATCTTTAAAGATATAGTCAGCGAATTTAAGCCCGATGGTTTCCGCATCGATACGGTCAAACATGTCGACATTGAATTCTGGCAAGAATTTTCCCCGGCGCTTCTGGCCCACGCCCACGCCGAAGGCATTCCCAATTTCTTTATGTTTGGTGAGGTCTATGAGGGCAACCCGCAGGTGCTGAGCCAATTTACCACCATCGGTACCCTACCTTCGGTGCTCGACTTCGGTATTCAGGGTGCAGCCAGCTCGGTATTCGCCGGGCAGGGTGGATCCAGCAATCTGGCCGGCCTGTTTGCGCAGGACGATGTTTATACCGATGCCGACAGCGACGCCTCGGTGCTGATGAATTTCGGTGGTAATCACGATATGGGTCGCATCGGCATGTTTATTCAAAATGCCAACCCGACGGCCAGCGACGAGGAAAAATTGGCCCGTGCCAAACTGTTCAATGCCATCATGTTCTTTGCCCGCGGTATCCCGGTGATCTACTATGGTGATGAACAGGGCTTTACCGGGGATGGCGGCGACAAGGATGCCCGTGAGGACATGTTCCCCTCGCTGGTGGACGTTTATAACGACAATGTCCTGATTGGTACCGACGCAACCACGGCCGACGCGAACTTTGATCCTGAACACCCTCTGTATCAGGCCATTGCCGCCTATTCCTACATCTATAAATTGCATCCTGCGCTGCGTCGAGGCGTGCATGTGAATCGCTACAGTGAGAGTGACGGCGGTCTCTATGCCTTTGCGCGCGTCGACAGCGATAACCGCGAATATCTGGTGGTCTTCAATGGCGATACCACAAGTCGCAGTCTCGAACTGGCCGCAACCGCCAATACCTATCTGCCCATCGTCGGCGATGAGAAGTTGAAGCGTGACCGTGCCGGCAACATTAGTATCGAGATAGAGCCGCTGACATTTGCCATCTATCGAGCCACCAGTCCGGCCAAAAAATCCAAAAAAACCGATTTCAGCCTGGTGGGTGTACCTGACGGTTCGGCTGTTTCCGGGCGGGTTGATCTGACGCTGGAACTGGACAAAGAGCCGGGCGTATTGCCGACCTATGTCGCCACCTTCGAGTTGTCGACCGATGGCGGCCTGAGCTTTAAACCGCTCGCGGTCGATACCACCGCGCCCTACCGACTGTTCTGGCAGTCCGGCGATCTGGCCGATGGCACCGCCGTCACCGTGCGCGCTACCCTGACCACGGGCACCGGCAAGGGCATCAGCCACAGCCTCGATATGGTGATTGATTCACGCGTACCGGCCATAGTGGAAGTTGACTATGAGAATGGCAATCAGCGAGATCTGCTCTATGTAGCCGACCACAATGGTGGTTTGCAGGGGCCCATCAGCGCCGACAATGGTGTCTTTAGCTTTGCCTGGGATGATACCGATTCCAGCCAGCTGTTAACCTTTGTCGATCAGGATGGCGACGTCTTTGCGATCGATCAACCGGTACACATTACTCGCTCTGAAATAGTTGCCCTGTCGAGCGAAGTTGGCGACGGCACGCTCGAAGCTCATATCTATCTAAACAATCAGGGTGAGCTCGACCAGAACGACAACGACAGTGGTGGCAGCGCAATCGAATTGCCGCTCGACCCGGCCGCTGTTGCACCCTACGGACTCGATCTGAATGTCCGCGGCGGCCTTAACAGTTGGGGCGCCGACCCGATGGCCTATGTGGGCAACCAAACCTACAAGCTGTCTCGGGTGGTGGACCAGGGTGATGTCGAATTTAAGTATGCCGATAGCAACTGGAGTCCGGTCAATATTGGCGGGCAAGTGGGCGCAAATGGCCTAGTACTCGGGTCAAATCCAGGCAACCTGACCCAGTACTTCCCGAATAAGGGTTTTTACAACTTTTATCTGGTGTCGACCGAACTGGATGGCCAACCGGTGATTCTGCACTTTATTGACCAGGACGTCGGTCCAGTCGGTGAAACCCTCTATCTGACCGGTAGCCTGAACGATTGGAGCAACGATGATCCGCTGATCTATATGGGTGCTAACCACTACAGTGCCACGCTGGACTTAGCCGTAGGCGATTATCAGTTCAAACTGAGCAATCAGGATGCCAGCTGGCAGCGTTTGGTCGGGGATGGTGTCGCCGATTTGGACGTGGCCGAAGCGCTAGTCGCCACCGGCGTCAGCAGCCTGTTGACGGCGGAGCACGCCGCCAACTATAGCTTCGCCTATCATTTCGACGAGAGCCTGACCGTGAGCTCCGACTATATCGACAACCCGGCCCCCGGTTTGCAGGTGGTGTTTCAGAAGCCAGCGGCCTGGGCCGGCGCCAATATCTACTTTTGGGAGGCCCTAACTACCCCGACCGAGGGTTGGCCCGGTGTGCCGATGACCGACTTGGGTGACGGCTGGTTCGGTTTTGAGTTTAACTTGGGCAGCGCCAGCGCCAATCTAATCTTCAACGACGGTGCCGGATCGCAAACGGGAAATCTGTTTCGGGATGCCAACGGCTGCTATATAGCGGAGACCTGGGCGGACAGCTGCCCACCCTATCTGGAAGCAACACCGCCGGGCCTATAACCTAGGCATCGAGCGACCATAAAACAGACGCTTATAAAAAAGGGTCGGCATCCGCAAAGATGTCGACCCTTTGTGTTATCTGTGCTCAAAATCCTGGCCCCAGCCGCTGCGTGGTTAGCGCGGTTCTAAGAGCTTGGTCTTAAACTGGTTGGGCAGCAGTATCACTTCTATGCGGCGATTCTGTTGCCGTGTTGGACGACTCGTTTCGGCCACTAGGGGACGGGTAGCGGCAAAACCGACGGCCTGCAGCTGGCCTGCTGGAATTTTTTGCCCAATCAGTTCACGCACGGCGATGGCCGCCCGGGCTGAAGAGAGTTCCCAGTTCGATGGATACTGTTGCAGGGTGCTCGGCGCGATGCCGCGGCTGTCGGTATGGCCCTGAATGCTGATCAAATAGTTGGGGAAGCTCTGCAACGCCTCTGCAAGCAGGCCCAGCGCCTGGCGCCCCTCGGCGTTTAACTCGGCCGAGCCGGAGGCAAATAAGATGCTTTCAGGCAGTTTAATGGCGGTGGTGCCATCTTCCAGTTGGGTGACCAGCTGTTCTTTTTCCTGGTTCAACTGGGCTAACTGAGATTGCAGCTTGGCCTCCAGCTTATTCATGGCATCGGCTTCGGCGGACATTTCGGTCTGCAGACGCGCAATGGTTTCACTGTAAGTTTCATTCTCAGCCTGTTTTAACGCCAATTGTTGGCGCGCGGCTTGAAAGAGTTCGGCGGTGGTGGCGGCCTTGTTCAACTCATCCTTTAACAGAGTTAGCTCCGCCTGAGCGGTCTGATATTGTGCGCTTTGGCTCGTTAAACGGGCCTGAGTTTGAACCAGCTGGGCCTGCGTATTCGCCTGTTGAGCGCGCGCTTCGAGTAACTCTTCTTGTACTCCGGCCAGTGCAATGTTGGCCTCGGCGAGCTGGGTCTCAAGTTCTGCCTGCCTAGCCTGGGCTTGAGTCACTAGGGCCCGCAGATCGGCCTGCTCGGATTCGGCCAGTGCCGCGGCATCTAAGTTTTCCGCACGAGCTGTGGCGGCTAAGGCTTTCTGTTGTGTTATTTGATCGGACATTCCTCGAATCGAATTCTTAAGCGCACCGATCTGGTCACCTAAGGACTGGTTGAGTCGAGTGGTCTGGCTGGCGGTGCGATTGAGTTGTTGTTCAGTGCTGCTCAGCCGGGCATTGTCTCGCGTAAGTTGATCGAACTGCTCGGTGAGCTGAGCAATTTGGCCGGCCAAATCACTGTTCTGTTGCTCCAGTCCGGCCAATTCAGTCTGGCTGATGGCCTCACTATCCTGCAGTTGGCTAAGGTTTTGGTGCGCTTGGTAATATAAGCCGGCACCGAGCAAGGTGGTACCAAAGAGAACGGCCGATAGCCACCAAGAACCCCAGCCTCGTTGATAGGTTCGATTCATATCATGGGCTCTTTTTATTTTAAGTTGAGCCTTGAGTATAGGGAGACCCTGCCACAATAGAAAGGCATTGCGGCTCCCTCGAGATTCCGGGCGCCGCCCGGGTTTAAGTTTCAGGTGGCTCTGGCCCTATTATGACCTGTACCTGGTTGCGACCCCCCTCCTTAGCCCGATATAGGGCCTTGTCGGCGAGGCTAATCAGTTCAAACACGGTCTTAAAACGATCCGGTGTTAATGTTGCCGCGCCCGCGCTGATGGTCACCACCGGGCTGACCCTTGAAGTCAGGTGTTCAATCTTAAGATCGCATACGACCTTGAGCAATTGTTGCGCACGATTAAGCGCACCGGCACCGTCGGTCCTAGGCAAGATGCAGGCGAATTCTTCGCCTCCGAAGCGGGCGAGCAAATCTGTGGGACGGCGGACCGTTACCGCCAGCGCCTGAGCGATAGCCTTTAGACATTGATCACCCATCAGGTGACCACAGTGGTCGTTATAGTCCTTAAAAAAATCGACATCGAGAATAATAAGCGACAGGGCTGCCCGGTCTCGTTCACAGGCACGCCATTGCTGGTCGAGTGTTTCATCGAATCTCCGGCGGTTCGCTATACCGGTCATGCCGTCGGTTAGGCCGATTGAACGCAACTGATCCGATTGCAGCTTTAGCCGCAGCTGGGTGTCGACTCGCGATTTGACAACGATAGGGCTGATCGGCTTGTTGATAAAATCAACGGCACCCAGTTGGAAGCCGAAGATTTCATCGCGTTCTTCGGCTAAAGAGGTTAGAAAAATAACCGGAATGTCCTGAGTTGAGGCCTCCGCCTTAAGGGCTCGGCAGACATCGTAGCCGGTCATGCCAGGCATCATGACGTCCAATAGCACCAGATCCGGTGTCTGACTTTTACACAGCTCGATCGCGCTAGGGCCATTGGTGGCCATCAATACATCCATATCCTGTTTGAATATTTCATTGATCACATGAATATTGATCGGTTGATCGTCGACGATCAATAACCTAGGTTTGGCCGTCTGGGTTGACAGGCCCTTAAACAAGGTCTCTATCATCAGAGGCCCACCAACAGTTCGTCTAGCGTGCGAATTGCCGCGGGATAATTCAGTTCGATCAACAACGGTTTTAAGCCGAGCATCTTATGCTGACTCAAACCACGCGGTAACGACTCTAGAGGTAATTGATCAAATAGCGTCAGCGCCGTTAGGCTGCCAATAGCCAGCTGCGCCTTTAGTTCAACCAATGCGGCTTTAAAATCCGCAGAAGGCAGGGCAGTTCCGGTCAGCATCGGCGTTGCCAATGGTGCTTTTTCGGCGGTCGCCTGTTGCAGCAACGCACTGCTTTGGGTCAATATCTGGCGCAACTGTTGCGCTAAATTGCTTGGCAGGGCCTTGACTAGGGGCTCATAAGGCGCCGCCTTGAGTAACGCTTCGGCGTCTCGAATCTTTTTTAGGAACGCTGAGGCACCCATGTTGGCGCCGCTGCCCTTCAGGGTGTGCAAGGCCGCAGCGGCCGCGCTTGGGTCCTGATGTGCAATGGCCCGCTCAAGGTCGCTGATCAATTTAGCTGAGACGTCATTGAAGGTCGGCAGCAGGCTGATAAATAACGGCATATTGTCGCCAAAGCGTTTCATGATACTTTCGATTTTTTCGATGATAGGCGAATCCGCCGGGGAGGCCACTATCGCATCTGCATCGATTTTACTGGGCTGATTGGCACCGGCCAGAGCTTGGATGATACTGGCGACGACCCTATCGATGTCGATCGGTTTGCCGAGATGACCGTTCATACCGGCCGCCGCGCAGGCTAATCGATCCTCTGCCGATACATTGGCGGTCATCGCCAGGATCGGTAGATCGCGGAAGGCGCCGTGGCTGCGAATCCGGCGCGTGGCCTCCAAACCGTCTATATCGGGCATCTGCAAATCCATCAAAACTAAATCGTAAGCCACTTGGCCGGCCAACACGGTGGCGACGCCGACGATACCGCCTTCGGCTAAATCAACCTGGGCACCTTCCATGGCTAGCAGCTCTTGAGCAACCTGACGATTCAATTCATTATCCTCAACGACCAACAGCTTGAGATGCTCGAGACGTTTTTGAGCCACAACGACAGGGGCCGTCTCCGCGCGGGGCCGTTGGCCCAGTTTGGGGAGGCCCTTATAGATGGCCACCTTGATTTGCTGTGGGGTGACCGGCTTGGTCAGGTAGCCGATCATGGGTGGCTGCATGAAGCCGATGTCGGTTTCGGTCAAGTCTTCACCATGCGCGGTAACCACGACAATTTTCGGAACGGTGATATTGTCCGGCAAGGCCAACAACGCCTTGATTAAGGCTCCGCCATCTAGGTTGGGCATACGCCAGTCCAATAACATGACATCAAAATTGGTATCGAGGCCGGAGCCTGGCTGGAACCTATCCAGGACATCCTGAGCCGATTCGACCGCCGTTGGCCACCAGCCCAATGACGTGACCGCTGCGGTCATTATTTCGCGCGCAATCCGGTTATCGTCGACGATCAAAAGGTTTAACGACTGGTCTGGAAACTGCCAACGGTCATCGGCCGATACAAGGGTCACAACGGGCATCGTTAGCCCAAAATAGAAGCAGCTACCCCGATCCGGCATACTGTCGACAAGGAGTTCGCCTCCCATCATCGTGACGAGATTTTTAGTGATCACCAAACCCAGTCCGGTGCCGCCATAGCGTCGGGTGGTAGAATTCTCAGCCTGCACAAAGCCTTCAAAAATACGCTCAATCTGTTCCGGACTGATGCCGATCCCGGTATCGCGAATGCTGATCGCAATGGTGGACTCTTGGGCGGTGCGGGACTGCTCCTTGATCTGCACCACGACCTCTCCCTGGCGGGTGAACTTCAGGGCATTGGTCGCGAGATTGATCAGAACCTGTTTCAACCGTAACTTGTCAGCAAAGACATGTTTGGGCAATTTGGGGTCCAAATCGAAGAGCAGTTCGACATCGCTATTGCCCTGAGTGCCGGATAGGACAATCGCAAGATCTTGCATCAGTTCTTCAATTGCAAAGGAATGGGGATCCAACTCCAGCTTGCCGGCTTCGATTTTAGAATAGTCGAGTATGTCATTGAGCAACCCGAGCAATGATTTCGACGCCTTCTGGGCCTTGGCGATATAGTCTTGCTGGTGGACCGTCAGATCGCTCTGCTGCACCAAATGCAACATGCCCAGTACCGCATTCATTGGCGTGCGAATTTCATGACTCATGTTGGCTAAAAAGGTCGATTTGGCGGCACTGGCGGCGTCCGACTGTTCTTTGGCGCTGCGCAACACGGCCTCCAGTTCCCGTTGCGAGGTGACATCGAGGTTGAAGCCCGTGACTCGGATCGCCTCGCCACTGGAGTTTCGTTCCACTCGCGCACCGGCTTGGACGAATCGGATCCGCCCATCGGGTAGGATGATGCGGAATACCAGATCATAATGTCCGGTCCCGCTTATGGCCGCCGCCAGGCTGCTCGACGTTGGCTCAAGATCATCTGGGTGGATGCATTTTTGCCAATGGTCGAAGTCCAGACTCGCGTTTTTGTCGCTTTTTGGCCGGTCATAGTAGAGGCTATACATGAAGTCGTTCCATTGCAGGCCATCGTCGGCCAAGGTCCATGTCCAGATGCCCAGGTTGGCAATGCTAGCCGCCATTTCGAGCTGGTCTCGGGCCGCCAGAATATCCCGCTCATGCTCGAGTTGGCGCGAGATATCCGTTGCGATACAGAGATAACCGACAAGCTCTTCGGTTTCATTGAAGATACCGGTGACCGCTACAGAAACAGGCACTTGGGCGCCATCGCACGCAATATAGGTCCAGTGATGCGTTTCCGAGCCGAAGCGTTTGGCTTTGAACACCAGGGTATTAAATCCGCTCACCCGCTCGTTAAAGTGGTGCCAAATTTCGTCTGCGTGCCGGTCGATTTCGGCCTGGCTGTGAAACACCAGTGGGCTCAATTGCCCGATCACATCACCGGGTTTGTAGGTCAAAAGTCGTTCGGCACCACTGTTAAATACGGTTACCAGGCCGTTTAGGTCGGTGGCGATAATAGCCACCTCGGACGAGGCCCTGAGTACGTTGACAAATAGGGTATTGAGTTCGGCCAGCGCTTCAGTCCGTTCCAATATTTGGCTTTCAAGACGGATGTTGAGTTCCACGATAGCCGCCTCAGCCGCCTTTTGACCGGAAATATCCCGAATGGTGCGTGACACCCCCTGTGCTAGACCTTGGCTATCGATCAACGCAGATAGGGTGACGGCAACCGGCATGGGATAGGGTGCCGACTTAGCTTGATAATGGGTTTCATAGACTGGCACGGCCTCGTTGGCTTGCACCTTCTTTCCCTGCGCCGTCTCGTCCGCCTGCAAAGGCGCCGGCACAATCAGCGCAACGACATTCTGACCGATCGCCTCGCTTGCGGTGAAGCCGAATATGCGTTGGGCGCCATTGTTCCAGCTGGTGATGACGCCCTGATCGTTGTTGCTGATAATTGCGTCTTCCGAGCTTTCAACGATGGCGGCCAAGCGACTCTGTTGATCAATCAACAGCTGTTTGTTTCTGCGCGAGGCCTGGGTGGACATAACCAGGCCGGTGGCCAGCAGGCTTATGATCAGGCCGAGAATGGCAATCTGGCCAACATTGGTTAACGTTAGGGCGTCGATAAAGCCCGGTTGCACCGAAAATTGAGCCTCCCAGCTGCGGCCAAACATTGGGTGAGTGGACGTACGGCGATGCAAATCCTGAGTGGCGCTGCGGTCATTATTATAAAATTGTACCCGATGATTGGGATCGGTGACATCAAACAGCTCCAAGTGAATATGGTCAGTAGTTAAATCCAGGTCGGCCAAAACCTCATCCATCAACAGCGCATTGTAGGTCCAGCCGATGGCCAAAGCATTGCGTTCTGCCCGGGTGACCGGCGTCACCCCCTGAGCAAAAACCGGCAGCAAAAACAGGAACGATTGCTGTGACTGACCACTGGCCTGGACCAGGGTGATGGGCGAGGTCAGTTGCGCTAGGCCGGTATCGATCGCGCCCTGCGCGGCTGCGCGGCGGTGTTTTTCCGAGCCAATATCCAGACCCACGGCCTGAACGTTGCGTTCAACCGGCTCGATATACAGAATCATAAACCGTTCGGCCCGATTGGGGCTCAGTTCCTTGAGGGTATAGTCCGGCCAACCGTCGGCTTGGGCAAAGGCAACAAAGTCTGGCAGGTCGGCCTGGCTAACGCGTTGGATAAAACCGAAACCGCGGGCACCGGGAAACTCAGTGTCGACCGCGCGCGAATTGATAAAGGTGCGAAACAAATCACGCTTCAGATTTTCGCTGCCGACCATCAGGATCGCGCCGCGGGCCGCGGTCAGGCCATACTGATAGAGATTGATACGGCCTCTCATCTGCTCGATGGCGTCCAGGGCAATGCTATCCAAGGCCTCGACTATGAGTTGTTCATTGCGTTTGTTTACTTCATTAACCGTTAAAGCGGTAATAAGTAATCCAGCTAGGAGGGACAAAATAGACCATTTGCCAAAGTGGGGCAGTGTCAGTTGGTTACTCAAGAAAGACCCCTTCAACTATAGAGTAGGCTGGTCTGCTGGAGGTGAAGACTTGGATGCAGTTGCAGATTACTCATCATCAACTGAAGTGTAGTTAGAAATATGCCAAAGCGCCTAATCGAAATTTAAAGCTGCTCATTTAATTTAGTCGGTGAGAATTTTTGTCGCATCAGTGGAATCTGAGCGTGGGCAGGAGGGGCTGTGTGCCCCAGACGAAGCGGTTTAAGGCCGCATCATAGGACCCTCGCGGCCTAGTGATGAGGGCCTAAAGCCTTAGCGTTGAAAGGAGTAAATACTGCCCAGACCCGTTAGGCGGGTTAATTCATCAAGGGCCGTGCGGCTTTCCGTGATCAGCAATGGATCGGCCAGATCGGCGCAGACTAGGCGATCTCGGTAGTGTCGGTCGACCCAGCTGTTGAGTTGTTGATAGAGGGTCGGTGTGATAATAACGCCCGGATGAATGGCCTGATACTCGGCCTCTGTAAGCGCCACGCGCAGGCGCAAACAGGCGGGTCCGCCGCCATTATTCATCGACTGCTTCAGGTCAAACACCTGAACGGTTTGAATCGGATTGGCCGGGTCGGCCAACAAGCGCGTCAAATAATCTGCCACGCTGGTTATTGAACGACACTCCGCCGGGACAATTAGCGTCATGCTGCCATCGGACTGCGTCAGCAGCTGGCTGTTAAAGAGGTACGAGCGTACAGCATCGTGCAGGCTAACCTCGGCGCTGGGCACACAGACCGAGATCAGCTTGGCGCCGATCAGCTTGGCGTCGAGTTCGGCCAATACCTGGGCGGTATCGACAAAGGCGGTTTCGTGATAAAACAGCACATTGCCATTGCCCACGGCAATGACATCATTGTGAAACACCCCTGCATCGATGGTTTCAGGACGCTGTTGAGCGAAGACGCATTGAGCGTCACCCAGGCCATGCAAGCGCGCCACGGCCTGACTGGCCTCGAGCGTTTGGCGTGCAGGGAACTTGACCGGCGCCGGGCGGGTCTCGTTAAAGGCCTCCTTGCCGTAGACAAACAGTTCAACGCCGGGCGCACCGTATTCGGCGCAAAAACGCGTGTGGTTGGCCGCGCCCTCATCGCCAAAACTGGCGATCGCCGGTAAGGCCGGGTGGTGCGCGAAGTGGCGCGAATCGTGAAATATGGCCTGCAACATACGCGACGTGGTGGGATGTTCGATCGAACGATGGAACTTGGCATTGAGGTTTGCGGCGGTGAAGTGCACCCGGCCATCGGCGGTGTCGGCGCTCGGCGAGATGGTGCCGGCATTGGCCGTCCACATGCACGAGCCCGATGACACAGCACTGAGCAGGGTAGGATTGTCGCGCCCGACCTGGCGCACAACAGCGGCATCGCTGCCCTGGTAACCCAAGGCCCTTAATGAACCGATGGCCGGTCGCTCATGGGGCAACAAAAGACCCTGTCGATAACCCATATCGGCTAAGGCCTTCATTTTCAGCAAACCCTGCTTGGCCGCTTCCTTGGGGTTGGAAATCCCGGTGGCATTAGACTGGGACGCGATATTGCCATACGACAGGCCGGCGTAATTGTGGGTCGGCCCGACCAGTCCATCGAAGTTCATTTCAAACGCGTTCATAGGTTCATGCCGGGCGAGAGGGTCGCCGGCGCCGACATGTCAGGGCTTTCCATTGAGGCTACCGGGTAGGCGCAGTAATCGGCCGCATAATAGGCACTGGCGCGGTGATTGCCCGAGGCGCCGACACCGCCGAACGGTGCTGCCGAACTGGCCCCGGTGGTGGGTTTGTTCCAGTTGACGATGCCGGCACGAATTTCGCGTAGAAATAGGTCATAGCGCTCACGCGAATTCGACAAGAGACCAGCGGACAGGCCGTAACGAGTTGAATTGGCCAGCTCGATGGCCTCAGCAAAGCTATCGTACCGATAGACCGACAGCAGCGGTCCAAAGTATTCGGTATCGGGCACATCGTGGGCATCGGTCAGGTCGATGATGCCCGGTGAGAGCAGAGCGGTGCCTGGTTCAAGCGCGGTCATTTCGAGCAGGATATGACCGCCTTGAGCGACCAGATGCTGCTGCGCCGCGAGCAGTTGCTCGGCGGCGTGCAAGGACACCACCGAGCCCATATAGGGTTGTTCGTCGGCATCAAAATGTCCTACAGCCAGTTTTAATGTGGCATCGATCAGTTTTTCTAGGAAGGCATCGCCTTGCGCGCCATTGGCGATCATCAGCCGGCGAGCGCAGGTGCAACGCTGCCCGGCCGAGACGAAGGCAGAGAACAGAATATGGTGCAGGGCGCCAGCTTCATCGATGTCCTCATCGACAATCAGGGCATTGTTGCCGCCCATCTCTAGAGCCAGAATTTTGCCGGTTTGGCCGCCATACTGTTGATGGATGCGCTCGCCGGTCAAGGAGGAACCGGTAAAAAACAGGCCGTCTAGACCGTCGTGATTGGCCAAGGCGATGCCGGTCGGAGCGGCACCCTGTAACAGATTGAGCACACCGGCGGGCAGACCCGCTTGCTGCCAAAGCTTGGCGGTTTCTTGCGCCATTTTTGGCGCTTGCTCGCTCGGCTTAAAGACCACGCAATTGCCGGCGATCAGGGCCGGGACTATATGACCATTGGGCAGGTGGCCGGGGAAATTATAGGGCCCGAACACGGCCACCACGCCGTGCGGTCGATGCCGCAGCACTGCCTCACCATCGGGCAGGGCGGTAACTTTGGTGCCGGTTCGTTCCTGATAGGCGGTGATCGAGATGTCGATCTTACCAATCATCGCCCCGACTTCCGTGCGCGACTCCCACAGCGGCTTGCCAGTTTCGCTGCCGATGATAAAGGCCAGCCGTTCTTGCTGCTCTGTGAGTAAGGCGGCGAAGCGGCGGCAGATCGCCACGCGCGCCTCCAGATTGGTATGTTGCCAACTGCGGAACGCCTGACGTGCTGCCCCAATGGCCGCATCGACATCGGCGCCACTGGCCGCGTTGCCGTGCCAGACCGAGGCTTGGGTGACCGGGTTGAGGGATTCAAAATGCTCGCCTTGGCCCTGAATCCAGTGGCCGTCGATTAAAAGACTTTTGTCTGTCATCTTCATAACTCCTTGGGACGCAAAGACACGGCGCGGACGGTGTCGCCTGCGCGGACATGCAGAATTTTGGCCTGGGCGGGTTTCAGCCATAGGGTATCGTCACCGGCAGCACCTTGGTCGACCAACAAGACTCGATATTCACCCAACTGACGGTTGCTGACCATCAGTAGACCGTGTTTGACGCCAAAATCCGGTGCCGGGGTTTGATCCGAAATGCCAACTTGGTAGGTTTTGCTCTCGCGCACGGCGCGAATATTTTTGATCTTGGTGCCGACGCTGGGGCCGCCATCAAAAATATCGATATAGTGGTTAAACTCAAATCCTTCAGATTTCAGCATGGCCAAGGCCGGCTCTGTTTGGGGGTGAACTCTTCCGATCACGGCTTGGGCTTCTGCCGTTAACATGGGCACGTGGATCGGAAACTTCGGCATCAGTTCGGCGATAAAAACTTTGTTGCCAAGGCCGGTTAGATAATCGGCATCAGAAAATTCCATCTGAAAAAAATGACGACCGAGGCTTTCCCAAAATGGAGAGTTGCCGTCTTCGTCGCTGTAACCGCGCATCTCGGCAATGATCTCGTCACCAAATAATTCTGGAAACTCAGCCAAAAAGAGATAGCGACTGCGACTCAATAAATGACCGTTTTGATTGTTGCGAAAATTGGGCATTAAAAACAGGGTGGCAATTTCCGAACAACCGGTCAGGTCATTACTCAGATACAGTGTCTGGGTTATCTTGTGCACGCCGATTTCGCGCGAGGCATGGACTGATTTGCCGACATGATAGTTATACCAGACATCACCATGGCCAATGCTCGACTCTAGGGCGCAGATGCCGGCCAGCTCTTCAGTGCTCTCATCGACCAGGGCAAATAGATACACCCGCTCGGTTAGCGGTAGACTTTTTTCGAATGACGCCAAGGCCTGGTCAAGTTTGGCCGCCATCTTTTGACGGTTGTCGGGCAAGGATGTGACACCGACTCCGGAATGCTTGGCCATCAAACACAGGCTGTCCAGATCGGTTCGCTGAATAGGTCGAATATACACTGGGCGGCTCCTTATAACGGCGAGTAAGCGATGTCGTCGCCGGCTTGGACATTGAGTGCATCGGCCACATCCAGGGAGATGCGAATGGAATCGCCGATGCCGTCGACTAGGGTGCCGATAACACAACGAAAGTCTTGATTGGATTGGTTACTGATTAGATATTTCATCCCGCCGACCACATCGGACGGGCGCGCCGTCTTAAAACGGATGTTGCTAATAGTATGGGTATAACGCAACTGCGCTTTTAAAACCGGACCACCATCGAACGGATCGATAAACTTGGACCTATGAAAGCCCTCACGATACAGCAACTGACAAGTGCGGTTGGCCGCGGGGTGATTCTGGCCAATGGTCGCCGAGGCTTCGGGTGGCAACAGGGGCACATAGACCGGATGTTGCGGAATCAATTCGGACATAAAGGTTTTGGATTTCATTGAACAGTAATAATCGGCGGTTAAAAAATCCATATCGAAAAATTTCCGCCCGACCGCATCCCAAAAAGGGCAAGCACCCTTCTCGTCGAAGATGCCCTGTATTTCTGCGATTACCTCCTGATGAAAACGATCGCTGTTGGCGGCAATATACATTAAACGCGCACGCGACAGCAGATCAAAGCCGTCAGATTTTGTCAGCGCCGGATCGATGGTAAAGGAGCGCAACAGCGTCCGGCCGGTCAACTCATGGGACAAGAAAAGGACCGGCACCTTGGAGCTGATATTTAGGTGATGTGAGGCATGTACGATTTCATCGAGACGGTAATTGAAAAACGGATAACCGCAGCCTGCTTCGGCGTCTATACCCGAGGTGCCATACAATTCGTTGCTGTCTGTATCTTGCAGTACAAACAAAAAGGAAGACGGGCCTTCCCCATCTGTATCACCGCGAAAACCATCGTCCGATTCGCTGATTTTTTCTGACAGCTTATCCCGCTCTTTCGGTAAAGTGGTAACACGGGCGTCGGTATCGTCGAGTAGCCGTTCGATACCGGCCAAATCGCTAAAGGTCGAGGGTCGCACCAACAGCATGATCGTTCCTTATAGATAACAAGATCCCTTACGGGATCTACAATGGGTCAGGGCAATAATGCCAAAATAACTCAGCTTAAGCGGCGCATCAGTGACCGGTTAGATTCGCAATGGCTGCTGTCAAATGCGCCAGACCCTTATCGATGTCGGCATCTGGAATAATCAGCGAGGGGGCAAAACGCAGTACATTTGGCCCGGCCACGAGCATCATCAAGCCTTCCTCTAACGCCGCGCCGACTATGTCTTTGGCTCGACCGTGCCATTGCGGGGTCAGTTCGATACCAATCAGTAGGCCCATGCCGCGTACTTCCTGAAAGAGACCGAATTGCGCGTTAATGGCTGCGAGTCCGGCGCGGAAACGTTCGGCTTTGTGCGTGACGTTGTCTAAGACACTCGGTTTGGTCAATTCGTCCAAAACGGCCAGGGACACGGCACAGGCGAGCGGGTTGCCGCCATAGGTTGAACCGTGCGTGCCAAACGCCAAGCTCGGTGCCACGGCATCGGTGCAGAGCATGGCCCCGATTGGGAAGCCCCCGCCCAATGCCTTGGCCGACGATAGGATATCCGGTATGACACCAAACTGTTGGTAGGCATACATCTTACCGGTACGGCCGACGCCGCACTGAACTTCATCGAAAATTAACAACGCATTGTGTTCGTCACAAAGTTGACGGGCACCTTCCAGGTAAGCCTGAGTGGCCGGAGTAACACCGCCCTCGCCCTGGATCGGCTCGAGTATCACCGCGGCGGTACGCGCCGAAATTTGTCCGCGCAGGGCTTCAAGGTCATTGAACGGAACGTGGCTGATGCCGCCAGGGGTGGGCTCAAAGCCTTCCTTGTATTTTGCCTGCCCGCCGACGGACACAGTAAAGAGGGTGCGACCGTGGAACGAACCCAGGGTCGAAATAATTTCATGCTTGTCTGGACCGAAATGCACAAAGGCATGGCGACGAGCGAGTTTTAACGCGGCCTCATTGGCTTCGGCACCGCTGCTGCAGAAAAACACCTTGTCGGCGAAGGTCAGTTCGGTCAATTTCCGTGCGAGTTCGATGGCCGGCTCATTGGTCATAACGTTGGATAGATGCCACAGTGCCTGGCCCTGGGTGGTCAGTGCCTCGACTAGGGCGGGATGGGCATGGCCCAAAACATTGACTGCGATGCCACCGGCGAAATCGACATACTCTCGGCCGGCCTGATCCCAGACGTGTGAGCCAGCGCCACGCACCGGAATGATTTTGCCGGGTGCATAGTTGGGCATCATAACATCGTCGAATTGGTCGCGCGTAATAGGGGTCATCTGTGTCGTCTCTTATCTAGTGAAGGTTGTTCCAGGGTTCAGACTGATTTAACCGAACCCCTATTCTAGGAAAAAATGCCGCAAAAAGCTTTTGCTAAGGCGACAGAGTATTACAGGCTAACGCAGTAAAAAAGGGATTATCTGAAAGCACTTGTCGCGCCGATGAAACAGGGCTCAGTCGGGTGTCTCATTGAATAGGGCAAAAGCGGCACCGCTGTCCTCGATGCGCACCACCTCGGCCAGCACCGGTTGACGGTTATTGCCGATAAAGACCAGAGCAACGACCCCCTTGGCCAACTGGCGCACCGAGTCGGTGCAAACATAAAAACCGCCCGCTGAAATATCTTGGGATTCGCTGACATCGGTTTGATCGCCAAAAAAATGTAGCCGGATCGGCAATTTTTGAGCAGTACGTTGGCTAGCGCGTTTATTCATAAGCGGATCCTTTTGAGGATAATCCCAGTGCCCTAGTTCCGTTAGATAGGTTGATGGCATGAGGTCTGTCCAGTGTATGCCGATCGTGCGGCATTTCAATGGCTAGGCCAGTTCAGAGCGGGATGATTTGCGCGCGCCAGTCTCGTGATGATGGGAAGGCATATGACCCAATGAGTTCAGAGCTAATTGCCTATTTGGCGAGCTGCATCTTATGATTCAGGCTGCGATCTTCTGACGGTGTTAAACCATACTGATTTCGGTAAGCTGTGGAAAAATGCGCACCGGAGGAAAAGCCGCATCCCAGGCCAATGTCGGCGATGCTCTCGTTGCCATTAAATAGTCGCGAGCGGGCCTCTTCTAAGCGGATCTGTAAGTAGTATCGGCTCGGCACGGCGCTGAGGTGTTTCTTGAATAGACGCTCTAGCTGACGCCGGCTGATTTTGACGTGGAAGGCGATATCATCGGTGGTCAGGGGCTCTTCGATATTGTTTTCCATCAACTCCAAGGCTTCGGCCATTTTCGGTTGCTCGGCACGGGTCCGCTCGCTCAGTTCCTGATGCATGGCATTACTGGGGATGCCGAGTCGCTCATTGACAAAATATTTGGAAATGGCCTCTGCGGTGTCGGCTCCGACCTGCTTGGCGATCCACATCAGCATCAAATCGAGGCTGGCGCTGCCGCCCCGACAGGTCAGACGATCGCGATCGATACAGAACTGTTCATTGGCCAGCAAGATCGACTTATGTTCCTTGACCAACTCTTCCAGTGTGAGCCAATGTACGACGCCACGATAACCATTTAACAGGCCGGCCTTGGCAAGGGTATAGCTGCCCGAAGCTAGGCCGCCCAGCGCCGCGGTGGTAGACCGAGTGAGTAAGAATTCGTCCAGACCCGGTGTCTTGGGGTGGCGCGCCGGTGACATGCCGGCCACTATCCACGCGTCTGCCTCAGGGGCATCACCGAGCGAATAGTGGGTATCGATCGGATTGCCCAAGCTCGACAGTGAGCGGTTATCGGCCAAGGCCACCGTGAAAGTTTCAAAACGGGTTTCGCCCATTAACTCATTGCACATCAACAAAGGTTCCATCGCGGAGACATAGCTCATCGAGGAATAGCCGGGCAACAGGATAAAGCCAATTTTTTGTGACAAGTTCGGCTCCTAATTAAGCTTCGAAAGTACCTTTGCGGGTAATTTGGCCGTTGACCATAAACCACTGACCGTTTGCCATAACGGCATTTAAGGCCAGAGTGTCTGGATTCAAGATTAATAGATCGGCATCGCCGCCTTGGCGGAGTCGACCCTTCTGGTGCAGCTTGAGTATACGTGCTGGATTACTGGTGATGGCTTTTAATACCAGTTCAAAACTGAGTTTTTCCTGATGAACCGCATAATGCAGCTCTTGCAGCAGGGAATCCATACTGCCAACCTTAATGCTGACTAAGTCACCGTCGGCATTGAACTCCGGCAGGCTTGCGTGGCCGTCGGTGCTGAAGGTGATGCGATCGGAGTGGGCACCCTGCGCCAGAGCCAAGGCTAAGGCGGTGGCGCAGCGCACCTCGCCTTGGGCGGCAATTTCCGGGGTCGAACTGGCGGTAAAGTCTATGGTACCGCCGGCCTTGTTAAAGCCAATGCCGGATTGAAGCAATTCGGCACTGCGATTGATATGGGTCGGGTAAAACTGACTGAGCGGTATGTTGGTGTGTTCGGCGACATCGAATAGGGTTTTCAGGCCATCGGCACTGCCACCGACGTGCACGCTAACGATGCCGGCCTTGAGCGAGCACATGCCGCCGACGCGCGCCTCAGCTGCGACCCGGGCAAGCTCTGCCCAACTCATCTGACTGCCGCGATGATCGGCAATGGCAATCTCGCCGATGCCAATGCATTCCTCGATTAGCATTATATCTTGCTGTATCGAGCCGGTTAGGGTCTTAACCGGGAAGTGGTAATTGCCAGTGTAGAAGTAGGCGGAGAGCCCCTCCTCTTTGAGGGCCTTTACCTTGGCAACCAGTTCCAAATGGGTGCGACACACCGCGTCGGTGCCTAAGGCACCGGTGACCGTGGTCACACCGCCGCGAATGGCGTCGCTGAGCTGCATTTCTGGCGTGCGGGTGGCAAAGCCACCTTCACCGCCCCCGCCGGTAACATGGGTTAGGGTGTCGACAAAGCCGGGACAGACGATCTGCCCTGCGCAATCTAATTCGGTGATGGCCAGATTAGAATTCAACTCAAGGTTGGCTGCCATGGCCAGTATCTTATTGCCACCGATGAGCAGGTCCGTCACGCCGAGCGCTTCCGGTGCAAAAACACGGGCATTGCGCAATATTTGCAAGGTCATCTGAGCTTTCCGTCCGTTGTGCCATGTGATAATGGCGCAGATCATAACAGGCCAGACCAATTAACCAACCATTGTCAGGGCCCGCGCCGCTTATTTGAACAGGCTCGACCTATTCGTCGAGTTGCGTGTTTACCTTAGGTCGGGGCAGGACCTTATCTAGTCAGAGTGCGATCAAGCACTACCTGACGCAGCTCCTCGGCACCGGCGCGATCGCTAAAGACGCCGCTCACGCCCCAAGAGAGTAACGTTGCTAGGGTCACGCTGTCGTTCACCGTATAGCAATAGAGCGGATAAAGCGGCACGATTTTCGCCGCGAGTGGTGCCGTCAGTAAGGCTTGATCGCAATGGATCGACACCGGTTTGAGGGCGATAAGGACCGCCGGCAGGTCCACGGGTAACGCGCCAAAGAGGATGCCGATGGCCACCTCCGGCCAGCGCTGACGTAAGCGAGTAAGGGCCCGATGATCGAAACTCGACACCACCAGTTTGCTAGGGTCCAGTGCAGCCGGGCGCAAGGCCTCGATTACGGCATCGACCTGCTCCGGCATCGCGAGGTCGGGATTGATCTTTAGTTCCAAATTTAGTCCGAGTCGATAGCGCCGCACCAACGTTAAGAGCTGCGTCATAAAGAGAATGGGCTCGCCCGCGAATTCGGCGTGGAACCAGCCGCCGGCATCGACCTGGAGTAAGGCTGCCCGGTCGAGTGACACCAAGGTCCGATCCGGCTGGCCAAAGCGCCGTAAGTCGGCATCATGCAAAATCACCAACGAGCCATCACCGGCCATGGTGACATCCACCTCTATCCAGTCGATACCCTGCTCAAAGGCTGCCTTGAGGCTGGCGGCGGTATTTTCTGGTGCCTGGCTGGGTAATCCGCGGTGACCAATTAGGGCCGACATCGGCTTTGTTGCATTAGTCGTGGTTGTAATAGGTGATGTCATAATGGGCGATTCCTTACGGAAGGGCGACCGAGCTGGTCGGCCCCTGTGCTTAGGTTTATCGGCTCAAACGTCATCGGTTCAGATTCGGTTCGCTGTCCAATGCGGATTGGTTAGGGCCATCAGGATATGATCTTCCCAGTGACCGTTGACCATCAGGTAGTCGCTCGCATAGCCTTCTCGAACAAAGTTTAGTTTTGCCAAGACGCGCCCGCTGGCGAGATTAGCCGGTCGATAATTGGCCATCAGGCGATGCAGGTTGAGCGGGCCAAAGGCCAGTTCGATAGCGCCTGTCAGCGCTTCGGTCATATAGCCCTTGCCCTGTTCAACTTCGGCTATATTGTAGCCCAGATAAGCGGCCTGAAAGGCACTCCGGACGATCTGACTGATACCGATAATACCGATAAGCTGTTCGTCTAAGATCATAAATAGGCGCACTTCGGTGTCGCGGGCAATGTTGCTGTGCCAGCTGTCGAATACGGCTCGAATTTCGGTCTCGGTGGTCGGAATAAAGCCGCCGCTCATCACCAAATGGTGATGATTGCTTTGAAAATAGTCGGTCAGCTGAAGCAGATCGATGTCATGGGTGCCGACCAAGGTGAGGCGGGGCGTGTCGAGCATCAATGAATAGGTCATGGTCTGATTGCCGAGCTCCTAGTTGAATTAGGGGGTCAATGCGCTAGGCCTTAGGGCTTTTTGCGCGAGCTGATGACCCCAGCAATAATAAGTGCCAGACCTAAAAAGGTGGCCAGTTGCAGTGGCTCTTTCAACACCAGATGAATTAAGAATAGGCTGATTAGGGGCGACAAAAAAATCAGCGTGCCTAGGCGAGCGGCATTGCCGGTTCGCATCAGCGCCATCTGCCAGAATACAAAGGTAATGCCCATCTCAAACAGGCCGACATAGACTAGACTGGTGATCGACATTAGCCCCCATTGAACCGGCGGTGGCGGCACGAACCAGATCAACAGTCCTAAAATTGGCAGGCTAACGAGGAAATTATGGAACAGGCCGATAATCGGATCGAGGTTGTTTTTTTTCGTATTGAGCAGCCAAAATCCGGCCCACAATAGGGTCGAGAAGATCGCCAGTGCAAGTCCCCAATAGTCTAGACTGCCGGTGACTTCTTTGCCGGCGATAGAGATCACCACCACGCCAGAATAGCCCAGCAAGAGGCCCCAGAGGTCGCGCCGGGTGAGTCGGTGTTTTAAGATCGGTACACTAAGTAAGGCCAGGGTGATGGCCCAGGTGTAATTGACCGGTTGGGCGACCTGCGCTGGTAAGCGCCGATACGCCTCGAACAGCACCAGATAATAAAGTACCGGGTTGAGACTGCCAAGCAGGAGGGCGTTGAGCAAATTGCTCGGAAAGGATCGGATAGCCCGTAGCAGTTTACCCTGGGCGAACAAGATCGCCATCAATACCAAGACCGAAGTGAGCGACGCACCAGCGAGTAGACCAATAACCGAATGATACTGTAGAGCAATTTTAAAGGCCGTGGCGACCGTGGACCAGAGCAAGATGGCCGCCATGGCAAAGGCGACGGCCTTAGATTCGTTCGACATTTCGCTTGGCTACCGGACTGGGGGGAGCGCCAGTCTACTGGTAAAGGGCCCGCCGCAACAGTACCTCAACCGATGTTCGGCCCGCTCGGTTAAAATTGCAGCTCCAAGTAGAGGCCGGAGGAGAGGGAATCGATGTCGCTGCCGGGCTGGAGCAGCTTCCAGGTAAAGATCCAACCAATGTTGAGGCCATCGGAGTTGGTCTTTATATTCACCGTTGCCTGGACATAGTCGTCCGACTGGTACAACCGGGCCGTGCAGCTGGTACAGCCCGGATCGATCAACGCACGATAGGGCTGGGCATCGACATAGTAGAGCATATTTTCAACACTTAAGGCGCGCCCGGGCCAGAGCCGAAAGCCCATGCCCACGCCAAAGGTCTCGTAGCCTCCTGCAACGGTCTTGACCCGATTCGCGTTGTCGCCCAGGCCCAATCGGTCATAGCCGGAAAAGATCGCAAAGCCGATCTGGTCCTGGTTCCATAGGCCAAGTCCCCAGCGGTTAGCGCTGATGGCTAGGTGATCGGTCTGAGCCAGATCGTTGCCATCGGCGCTGTAAAACACCCTCAATGTCAGATCGGACGCGCTACCGGTTTTTTTCGCGATGGCCATTTTGGCTGTTGAGGATGACGGGCTGGTGCGCGGAACCATCGGACTGTTTTTTCGATCGATGCGGATCGCGCTCGAGGGTGTTGGCGTCAAGTCGACATCAACGACGCGAAAGAAAAAGCGCCCGTCGGCAGTCATGTCGAGCTGCCGGCGATTCTGTTCATCGCGCTGGCGTCCGGCAAAATCCAGATACTGTAAGGCATTCAAGGCTAGGTCGATGCCCTTGCCGGTAAGGCTGTCAAACAGGTCGGCCTGTGCCTGTTTAACAATGCGCTGCCAACATAGATCGCCATTGCGCGTGTTCTCGCAGGTACTGGTGTAGACCCCGTCAATATACTGCTCGCTACCTATTAATGGTCCGTTTGAATCAATCGTCCGGTCGGCTTCACTAGCGCTGGCCGAGGCATCGGACTCATTGGCATTTAGCGTGTCTACATCGCGGTTCAAAGCCTGCCAATAACTATCGACTTCGCAAAGGGCGCTGCCCTGCGCCGTCAGCGAGCGCGTCTGAGTTTGGCGGACCAATATAGCCCGGTAAGATTGATCCGCTTCGGTCGCGCGGTAATACGCATCGATCCGTTCTTGGGCTTGGCCCGCGGCGTCGTCATAGGCGATAGCGCATGCCGTATCCGGATCGCGATCTTCGGCATTAACTTGCAGCTCAACACTAAAGGGCTCGGTCTGGGCACTGGCCCATTGCGCAGCACCAGTAGCCAAGAGAACGGTAAACGCAACAGCCTGCATGGGGGTCGAACGACACATCATGGTTGAGCTTCCTTTTGGATTAACCAGCATACGATACAGGTTTAAACTGAACCTACTATTAACCCTTTCGGTCCGACGGCCCAGTGCCGCAGGTCATTGACTCGTTGGTGACCTCGATCCCAAATAATTCGATTTGTAGGTAAAGTACCAAAATTTATCCCACCAGTTTCATGGCTTGAAATGTCTAATAACCCAACTAACCTTACAGATAGAGGGTCTTGAGCCTAATGTTGAACATTCCAACTGACCGTAAAATGATTCACATCAATTCCCAGTTTCGTAATTTTATTACACTTCGCTCGTATCTCAAAAGGACCAAGAAATTGTCGTTTTTAACTGTGGTTTCAGATAGCCCAGAAACCGTTAAAAGCACAGCGCTCACCTTCAGCATTCCGACCCTGTGCATCATTAAAGGTCCGGCGCCCAGCCCTTTGTTAGATAACCGAACTTAATATGCTAGAGGTAAAATCATGACTCAACACCGAAATCCCGCCCTTGCGCAGCTCGATGCCCTAGTTGCTCGAGTGAAGGTCGCCCAGCATGCCTATGCCGGCTTCAGTCAATCACAGGTTGACACGATTTTCCGCGCGGCAGCCTTAGCCGCCTCCGATGCCCGCATCCCCTTGGCCAAGATGGCCGCTGAAGAATCCGGCATGGGTGTGATCGAAGATAAGGTGATTAAAAATCACTTCGCCTCTGAATATATTTATAACAAGTATAAAGACGACAAGACCTGCGGCGTTATCGAAGAAGACGTCGAGTTTGGCACCCTGACCATCGCCGAACCCATTGGCATTATTTGCGGAATCGTGCCGACCACCAATCCAACGTCCACCGCGATCTTTAAGGCACTGATATCCATAAAGACCCGCAACGGTATAATTTTCTCGCCCCACCCACGCGCCTGCAAGGCGACCAATTACGCGGCCAAGTTGGTCCTCGATGCGGCCGTCGCGGCCGGTGCGCCGGCCGATATTATCGGCTACATAGAACAGCCCTCGGTAGAGCTGTCCAATGCCTTAATGAAACATCCGGACGTAAATCTTATCCTCGCGACCGGTGGCCCGGGTATGGTCAAGGCCGCATACTCATCCGGCAAGCCCGCGATCGGTGTCGGCGCCGGGAACACGCCGGTGGTGATCGATGAGACGGCCGATATTAAACGGGCGGTGTCCTCCATTCTGATGTCGAAGACCTTCGACAACGGTGTGGTCTGTGCATCGGAACAGGCCGTGATTGTCATGGATTCGGTCTACGATGCCGTGAAGGCGCGCTTTGCCAAATACGGTGGCTATATTCTCAGCGCCAGCGAAGCCGATAAGGTACGTAAGGTGCTGTTGATCGATGGGGCCTTGAACGCCAATATAGTCGGCCAGTCGGCGCTTAAAATTGCCGAGATGTCCGGTGTCACCGTGCCACCTTCTACTAAAGTGCTGATCGGTGAAGGTGCCGAATTGACCGCCGATGAAGAATTTGCGCACGAAAAACTGTCGCCGACGCTGGGCATGTTCCGCGCGTCCACCTTCGAAGATGCAGTGGCTAAGGCCGTTATTATGGTGGAGATGGGCGGCATCGGACATACCTCTTGTCTCTATACCGATCAGGATGAAAACACCGATCGCATTCGCTATTTTGGCGACAAGATGAAGACCGCGCGCATCCTATTGAATATGCCGACCTCGCACGGCGGCATCGGCGATCTATACAACTTTGCCCTAGCACCGTCGTTGACCCTGGGTTGCGGTTCTTGGGGTGGTAATTCAATTTCCGAAAACGTTGGCCCCAAGCATTTGATCAACAAAAAAACCGTGGCAAAGAGGGCGGAAAATATGTTGTGGCACAAATTACCCAAATCGATTTACTTCCGTCGCGGCGCGATGGCGATTGCCATGGACGATCTGGTCGGCAAGAAACGCGCTTGTATTGTAACCGACAAATTCTTGTTTAATAACACGCCTCATGTCGAAGAGCTACGCTCTTTGTTGCGCAATAAGGGCATGGAAGTCGAGGTCTTTTATGAGGTTGAAGCCGACCCGACTCTGAGCCTGGTGCGCAAGGGTGCGGCGGTTCTGAATTCGTTCCAACCCGATGTCATTATTGCTTTAGGGGGCGGGTCGCCAATGGATGCCGCCAAAGTCATGTGGGTGATGTATGAGCATCCCGATGTCGCCTTCGAAGACCTGGCGTTGCGCTTTATGGATATTCGCAAGCGCATCTACAAGTTTCCGAAAATGGGCATTAAGGCCGAACTGGTTGCCATCACCACTACGTCTGGCACCGGCTCGGAGGTCACCCCCTTTGCCGTGGTCACCGATGATGCAACGGGTAAAAAATATCCTTTGGCCGACTATGAGCTGACGCCCAATATGGCCGTGGTGGACGCCAACCTAGTGATGAATATGCCGAAGAGCCTGACCGCCTTTGGCGGCTATGATGCCGTGACGCACGCCATGGAAGCCTACGTGTCGGTCTTGGCCAATGAATACTCCGACGGTCAGGCGCTGCAAGCGTTAAAAATATTGAAGGAATACCTGCCAAGTTCCTATAAAAATGGCGCACACGATCCGGTGGCCCGGGAGAAGGTTCACAATGCCGCCACCATTGCCGGCATCGCCTTTGCCAACGCCTTCTTGGGCATCTGCCACTCCATGGCGCACAAGCTCGGCGCCGAATTTCATATTCCACACGGCCTAGCCAATGCGCTGTTGCTGACCAATACCATTCGTTTCAATGCGACAAACTTGCCCACTAAGCAGGCGGCCTTTTCGCAATATGACCGTCCCAACGCCCTGCGCCGTTATGGCGAAGTGGCCGCTCACCTCGGCTTTACGCAAGAGCATACGGTTGATCGGGTCGAAGCGATGTTGGTCTGGTTGGACGAATTGAAGCAACAGCTTAATATTCCGCTGTCCATTCGCGAGGCCGGGGTCAACGAGACCGACTTTATGGCCAAGGTCGATCAATTGGCCGAGGAGGCCTTTGATGATCAGTGTACCGGCGCCAATCCGCGTTACCCATTGATCAGCGAGCTGAGGCAGATCTTGATCGACTCCTACTACGGGCGTAACTATGTTGAGAGCTATGAGCGTGTACAGATCGCCGACGCCTTTACCGAAACCCCTGCAGTGCCAGTGGCTAAGAAGGGTAAAAGCAAAGTCTGATTGAGTTCAGGCCGAACCACTCAGCCCGCCTCGGCGGGCTTTTTAATGGCCGCTGCTTTACCGAGCGTTGTGGCTTCGACTCACTAAATTGGTCTATGCTAGCAGGCAGAGCACGATAACAACAAAAGCATGGCCGGAGGTGGTAATGAAAAAACTTAAAGACGAAAAGGAACTGGTCAAAAAAGCGCTCGAAGAGGGCATGAAATACGGCGTGGAGCGCGGTGTCGTGGAATTCGAGGCAACCGATTCGCAGGCCGATAAGATTCTCTATCTGTATCGGCTCTTAGTGCACGAC
This sequence comes from Reinekea forsetii, assembly GCF_002795845.1. Classification (GTDB taxonomy): domain Bacteria; phylum Pseudomonadota; class Gammaproteobacteria; order Pseudomonadales; family Natronospirillaceae; genus Reinekea; species Reinekea forsetii. Next base: position 3,319,832 of record NZ_CP011797.1, on the reverse strand, counting down.
AAGCTGATGCAACCGATTCCCGAAGAACAGGTATCGCAACAAACCATGCGCCATAAGTTAGCCATCTGGGCGTCCAAACTCCAACCGGGAAGCCATTCTTAGCAGGTGATTGGCCTATTTGACGGCGATCGGGCGTGCAGTGACGGCAGCCATGAGCGCCGGACCGATGCCGCTGCCGAGGATAAGCACACAGCCCAAGAACTGACCAGCCGACAGAGTTTCGGCAAAAAATAACCAACCAAAAACGATCACCGCGACCGGTTCGAAATAACTTAGGGTGCCATAGACTGCCGTCGGCAGCCGTTGTAGTGCCAACACGGCACAATAGAGTGCGACGAAGCCGGGAATAAAGCCGATCGCCAGGAGCCAGGGGATCTTGCCGGCCTCGACCACCAAGCTCTGCTGGCTGGCGAGGCTGACCAGCAGGGTTAGCAGTGCGCCGGTGGCGAGTTGCCAAAAGGCTCGGCTGGCCGCCGGGGTGTGCTCGCTGCAGCGACGATTCACGATAATAAAACCGGCATAGAACAGCATCGCCAATCCGGCATAGGCCAGCCCAAGCGTCGAGGCTGAGTTGCCGTCTGGGGCGTCTTGCATCAGTATAAAACCGAGCAGCGCCAGCGCCATCGCTAACCATTGTTGAGGTTTGAGCATCTCGTGGAAAAACAAACGACTGAACAGGGTCGCCGCAATGGGCGCTAAATAAATTACCAAGATGGCGTTGGCCATGGCCGTGAGATTCATTGCCTGGATATAACAGAGAATAAAACCGGCCAGAAAGGCACCGCTTAACAGCAAGCGCCCTCCATCGCCGTCACCAATGCGGATCGACTGTCGGCTCACCACTAACCAAGCGCCCATAAAGAGGGCACCTAGAAATAATCGGTAAAAGGTCACGATCTCTGGGCTGAGCTCGGCCATGCGGGAAAAAACACCGATAGTGCCCATACCAACGGCGGCGACAATGGCGCTGAGCATTGCCAGGCCAGAGAGTGAGTGTGTGGAAGTTGCCATGGGGCTTAAGAGTCCGCGCTGGTATATTGATATGAACCGCAGGGTCTATTAAAAGCGGCTTAAAGTCTAGCGCAGTGACCGGCCAGAAACCCTTAGCTCTTTGGCTGAATTCGCTGTCCACATTTTCATGAAATAGTTCGGTGATGGATCTGCCCTAAAATACCTGCCTTTACAGAGGTAATTCTGTTGTCAGGGGATTGGGCCGATAGCTTGGCGAATGCAACGGTTGTTACCCATCTCGAGCTGACTGGCCTGCCAAAAGTCGGTCGCCTCGACGTGCAACCAATCACTAAATTGGCGAATTTTGTCGCGTTTGAAATGCGCCGGCGGTGCGACCAGGTAATAACTGTAGGCAGAGCACACCTCGATTTGACCGATTCGGGTCAGCAAACCCTGTTGAATATATTTCCAGGCCAGGCTGTGGCGTACCAACGCGACACCCTGCACCGCCAGGGCGCCTTCCAATACCACATGGGCGCCTGGGTAACGCATGGCCACCTTCACCTTAGGAACCGTTATACCGGCCAATTCCAACCAGTAGTTCCAGTTCATGTCCGGCCAAACATCTTCGATCAGCTGGACTTTGGCCAAATCTGCTAGGGATCCGATCGGGTTTTGTTCCAGATAGAGTGGATGGCAAACGGGATAGATATGATCGGACATTAAAAACTCTGATTGTAAGCCTGAATACCGGCCCGGGCCAAAGCGCACACAAAGATCTACCCGGTCCAATTGAAAATCGACCAAGGCAACACTTGAGGTCATTAAGACAGATAGGTCCGGTTGTAGTTCGGTAAAAGACCCCAGGCGAGGTACCAGCCAGCGCTGCGCAAAGGACGGCACCACCGACAGGGTCAGGGTGGTCGGATCCGGGTCGGCATCGAGTGCGTGTAAACCCTCCTGTAACGCACCAAAACCATGGCGCACATAGTGGTGTAACGACAGTCCAGCGGGCGTTAGACGCACCTGGCGATGCTGGCGGATAAAGAGTTTGACCGATAGCCGGTCTTCCAATTGTCGAATCTGTTGACTCATAGCGGCAGCCGAGACTGACATCTGTTCTGCCGCCGCTTTAAAACTGCCGATTTCAGCAGCCAGATAGAAACAGTAAAGGCCCTGTAGTGGCAGTTTTGCTCTAGACACTTAAGTTTTCCTTAACTGAATGGCAGCATTGATCGTTTGTCAGCCTAGTCAATAAAATCTATTTTAGCGACTGCCAGATCGGCAAATTGATTAAAAGGCGGAGATCAAAAATGGACTCAATATCGCAAGGGAAGAATGAAGTCATCGCGAAATCGGGCACCTATACTCTAATCGATGTTTGGCTGGTCCTAGGTCGCTGGCAGGAAAAGCGCCGGGTTCGACGTTATTTGGCCCGGCTGCCTGATTATCTGCTTAAGGATATAGGCTTGGAACGCCGTGCTGTCATGCTCGAAGCCGCGAAACCGTTCTGGCGATAAAGGCCTGGCGTGCGGGCGCTCGCCATCGTCCAACCCTTTTTAACCGCAATTTAGTTGCGGTTGATTTTTTTGGGGTTAATTAAAATAGACTTGTTGCAAACATTTTCATGGGCCTATCATGAAATGTCGCATCTCAATCCTAGGCTTATTGTTGCCCATTATTGGGCCTGATCAGGATTAGACCATGGTACGACGCTATGGCCAATAAAAGTATAAAGGGATTATATTGGACCGGTTAGCGGGATGAATCTGGCGATTCATTGCAGTGCGCATGCACACAGCTATAAGGATATTTTATGAAATACGTCTATCTCGCCGGTATCGGCAATTCTGGCAGCGATCATTGGCAGCGCCGCTGGTTTAGTAGCCTCGACAATTCTCTCTGGGTAGAGCACAGCGACTGGGATCAACCGGACTGCCAGGTCTGGAATAGCGAGCTGGTTCATACCCTAGAGGCGGTCTCGGAACCCTTTGTGATTATTGCGCACAGCCTGGGTTGCTGGTTATTCACTCATTGGCTGGGCACCGACAGCCATAAACACCTAGCGGGTGCCTTTTTAGTCGCCGTCCCCGACTGCTGCGGGCCGAGCTTCCCGTCCCAGGCGGTAGGCTTCGACACCATCACCATACCAACCCTAAGAGCTCCCAGTGTGGTCATCACCAGTTCCAATGATCCCTATGGTTCGCCCGAGCATGTCCTCGATTATGTCGATCGGCTGGGGGCGAGCCTGATTGATATAGGCGCCTATGGTCACATCAATGGTCAGTCGAATCTGGGTGTGTGGTCGTTGGGGCAGGAGATTTTCTTGCAGCTGTTGGCAGATATAGAACGAGACAGCGCCGCGCGGGTCTAAGCCCAAGGCCTCTCGCTTAAGGTCGAATAGTGCTCAGTCGCTTACGCCTGGGTAGTCTTTTCCCCGATCGAATTGCGCGCGGTGGCGTAAATTCAAATATCTGCAACAAATCGACAATCTGCTAGAATAGGGCTACTTTTTGCTTAATTATTAGGTCCTCCCTTGAATCAGCCGCTATTTTCAACGTTAAAGTTAAAGCCCGAGTTAGAATCCAACCTAGAATCGCTCGGTTTTAAAACGATGACGCCCATTCAAGCTCAGAGCCTACCGCTGATTTTGAAAAATCAGGATGTTATCGGTCAGGCGAAGACCGGCTCCGGTAAAACCGCCGCCTTTGGCCTGGGTTTGCTGCAAAAGCTCGATGTAAAGCGCTTTCGGATTCAATCCTTAGTACTCTGCCCGACCCGTGAATTGGCCGATCAGGTTGCCAATGATATTCGTCGGTTGGGTCGAGGCATTCACAACATTAAGGTTCTAACCCTTTGTGGCGGCATGCCCTTTGGTCCGCAATTGGGCTCGCTCGAACACGGTGCCCACATTATCGTCGGTACCCCAGGACGCGTTGAGGAACATGTCCGCAAGGGTTCGCTGCGCTTAGAAGACGTTAATATGCTGGTGCTCGATGAAGCCGATCGAATGCTCGATATGGGCTTTCAGGAAGCCCTCGATGCGATCATCGGTGAAGTGCCCGATCAACGTCAAACCCTGTTGTTCAGTGCCACCTTTGCGCAGCAGATCAAAAAGATTGCCGCCCGGATCATGATTTCCCCGCAGATGATCGAGGTGGCCTCGACCCATGACGAGCTGACTATCGAGCAGAAGTTTTTCCAGGTCACCGATCATGATGACCGGCTGCTGGTGTTGAAGCTGGTGTTGGGACGCTATCAGCCGGAATCGACCATCGTGTTCTGTAACACCAAAAAAGAAACCGACGAGGTCGCGGACGCGCTGTTCAGTCAGGGTTACAGTGCCACCGCATTGCACGGAGACTTAGAGCAATGGCAGCGCGATCAGGTCCTCGTGCGCTTTGCCAATAAGAGCACCTCAATCCTAATCGCAACCGATGTCGCCGCTCGGGGTCTGGATATCGACTCGCTCGATGCCGTGGTCAACTTCCATATAGCGCGTGAACGCGAAGTCCATACCCACCGGGTCGGCCGAACCGGTCGGGCCGGTAGTAAGGGTCTGGCGATGTCGTTCTTCAACGCCCAGGAAGCGCATCGCGTCGCGTTACTCGATCTGGAAATCGACCCGATTGCCGATGCTGAAGCTCGACCGGGTGCCGACTATTTGGAGGTGGCGGCCATGGTGCCGAAGATGTCGACCTTGCAAATCGATGGCGGTAAAAAACAGAAGGTTCGAGCGGGTGATATCTTGGGTGCCCTAACCGGTAACGACGGTCTGGCCGGTACCGATGTCGGTAAGATCCATATCTTTGATAACTGCGCCTATGTGGCCGTGCGCCGTAAGGTTGCTGGCCAAGCGCTACAGTCAATCACCGACGGCAAGCTCAAGGGTCGCAGTTTCCGAGTGCGCGCCATAAAGGGCTAAACCCAGCAGGGCTCAACGAGCGTTTAGCCCACTGAAGTAGATTGTAGGCTCGGTCTGTACCGAGCATAAAAAAAAACCGGCCTGGCCGGTTTTTTTTATGGTTTGAACCTTAGGCCGCAAGGCCGTAGGTAGGGCAAGTTTAACCCGTCTTAGATTTGGCGCCTTTGCCGACCAGCGTGCGAAAAAATTTCACTACCGGATTCAACAAGAGGTTGTCGAGAAAGACCTGTTGAGCGATTTGCCGCAACGCATCGGAGTAGGTTGGGTAGGGATGTATGACCCCCTGCACCTTGGCGAAGTTGAGGCCGAGGGTTTTCACCAGCTGAACCTGAGCAATCATTTCACCAGCCCGTTCGCCGATAATATGAGCACCCAAGACCTTGCCGTGTCGGCTGGTGATCAGTTTGATCCGGCCCATATCACCGGCCTTGGTTTTGGCCCGATCTAATTTATTAAAATCATAATGATAGACTCGAATCGAGTCGCCTTGGGCGGCCCGGGCTTCGGCTTCGGTCATGCCGGCGCGGGCAAATTCCGGATCGGTAAAGGTCGCCCAGGCGACATGCTCATAGTTAACCTTGCGGCGGATCGGCAACAGCGCATTCAAGGTGGCCAGCTTGGCCTGATAGTTGGCCATATGGCTGAGCAGATAGGGTCCGGCGACATCGCCACAGGCATAGACGCCCTTGGCCGTAGTCTGCAGATACTGATCGACGACAACCCCGCGTTGCGTTTTAATGTCGACCGCCGCTAAATTCAGACCGTCGATATTGGGTGACCGGCCCAGGGCTACGAGAATTTTTTCCGCCTCGAGAACCTCTTTGTGCTCGTCCCGGCTGACGGTTAAACGCACGCCAGTCGGCGAGTTTTCGACCGCGATCGCCTTGGTGCCGAGATGAAATACCACCCCTTCGGCGCTGAGCTTCTCACGGATCAGGGCGGCCATTTCCGGCTCCTCACGGAACATGACCTCGGGCATCATCTCAACCACGGTGACCCGAACGTCGAGTCGATTCATCGCCTGGGCCAATTCCATTCCGATGGCGCCGGCGCCGAGCACCAAGATAGAGTCGGGCAGCTTGTCCTGTTCGAAGAAGTTGTCATTGGTCAGGTAGGGCACAGAGGACAGGCCGGTGATCGGCGGCACCGCCGGTGATGAGCCGGTGGCGATGATAATTTTTTTACCCTGGTATTGCCCGCCGCCAACCTCGATAACCTTAGCGCTAATAAAGGCGGCTTCACCCTGTACAAACACCGCGCCGGCTTTCTCCAATACCTCTGGTGTCTCATGGCTATAGATGGCCTCACTGATCGCCCGCACCTTGGTCAGTAGGGCGGCGCTATCGACACTGATGTCAGCATATTTTTTGGCACTATAGACATCCTTGGCCTGGTTGATCAGACCCTTGCTGGGGATGCAGCCGGACCAGGTGCACTCGCCGCCGCTGCGGTGCTTCTCGACGATCAATACCTTCTTGCCAAAGCCCAAGGCCGTAAAGGCGCTGGTCAGGCCAGCGGCTCCGGAACCGATCACAATCAAATCAAACACTTTCATAGCTTCTCCATTAGCAAGGGCAGATTTATATCCAGGCTCTGACCTATTGGGCCGCATACAGTTCGGTGATACGTTCAAAGCGTCGACGATTCAGCCCCATGTCTGAGTAACCGGCGCGGCTGGCCGAGCGAAAATGGACCTGTTGGGTACTGTTGTCGAGCCAGAATTCGGCGTCATCGTGAAAGCGCATTTTACCGGTGGTGAATACCACATACAGATAATCGTCGGTCGCGCGCTTTATTTCGCCGCCGCCATAGAGGTCAATGGCTTTTTTAAGGGCGCTCAGGGTGGCCGCGGGGCTCTCTTTGGCGGCAAGGGGTTCGACCTTCTTGGCCGCATCGTCGGTCTGGGTCGAGACGTTATTGGGCTTTTTATCGATCGGCTGGAGCCGGCCCTGTTCAACCCCTAGTTCGGGCTCTTGAGCGTTTTGGTAATAGATACGGCCAACATTGCCGGTCACGAGCAGAGCCAAGATGAGTAGCGCGGTGGTCATAGCATTCATTCCCTAAGGTATTTAGTTTGTGTGCAAAAGAATGGCCGTCCGGCCTTGACTTGTCAATGCTTTGTGCGCAAAATATTTCCACCCTGGAGGAGATTAGTGTGACCGATCATAGTTTGTTGAAATTGGAAAACCAGATTTGCCATTCGCTCTACTCGGCGACTAATGCGCTGATCCGTGCCTATCGGCCCTTGTTGGCCGAGTTGGATCTGACCTATCCACAGTATCTGGTCATGCTTGCCCTGTGGCAGGAAGACGGGGTGATGATCAAGCGCTTAGTCGAGCGAACTCGCTTCGATGCCGGGACCCTGACGCCGATCTTACAGCGCTTAGAGCAGAAAGCATTGATCCTCAGGACTCGTTCGCAGGAGGACTCGCGACAGAAACTAATCGTCCTCGCCGAGCAGGGCCGAGCTCTGTCTGAGCAGGCCCTCAAGGTGCCGGAAGCCATCGTCTGTGAACTCGATATGACCGCCGAGGAGGCGGCCCTGCTCAAGAGCCTGACCGAGAAGTTGTATCGTCAGTTGCTCTAACAGATCGTCATCAGATTCAGTTACCGGGAAGCACACAGAGGCCTATAACTTAATGTCTTGCAGATTGGCCCACTGCTCGCGCAGCTGCAACAGATGTTCGCCCCAATAGCGTTCGGTGCCCAACCAGGGGAAGGCAAACGGAAAGGCCGGATCGGACCAGCGGCGTGCAATCCATAGGTTGTGGCGGACCATATGGGTGGTGCGTAAAGCCTCGATCAACTTGACCTCGGTGCGCGGAAAGGCGCGGAACTGTTGGTAGCCCTGCTCCAGTTCGTTGAGTTGCTGCTGCTGTTCGGTTTCCGGACCGGACAGCAACTTCCAAATATCCTGCATGGCCGGCCCCATGACCGTGTCGTCAAAATCCACCAAGAGTATGTTCTCGTCTCGCGTTAGGATATTGCCGGCATGGAAATCGCCGTGAATTCTGAACTGATCGGTTGTCTCCAGCACCGCCTGGAACGGGCGCATTAAGCCTTCGAGCGCGGCAAGCGTGGATAAATAGTTGGCGCGAATACTGTCTGGGATGAGATCGCTGGCTGAGAAGAACTGCTGCGCCTGGACGATTGGCTCGATCAGCGACAGGTGCGGCCGGGTGATGAAGGCATCCAGCTGGCCACAGTTGTGCATTCGACCGAGCATCTGGCCGATTCGATAAAGCTTGCCGGGGTCGTCCAGTTCTAATGCGTGACCGGCGCGCATTGGGAAACACGTAAAGAAAAAGCCATCGCGCTCATGCAATATATCGCCCTTGACCTCAAGCGCAGGCACAACCGAGATATCGTCATCAGATAACTGCTGGGTGTAGGCCAGCTCTTCCCGAATTTGCGCTTCATTCCAGCGCCCGGGCCGATAGACCTTAACCACAATTGGCTGGCTGTCTTCAATGCCGACCCGATAGACGCGATTCTCATAGCTGTTTAGCGGGTAGATTCGGTAGTCGGTATCTATATCAAGCGACTCCAGCCAGTCGATCAGACGGTCCTGGGACAGCAAGGCATAGGGGTGTTGGGCTTCGCTCATACCGCGCATCCGACAAAAAGAACCAGTGTACTCCGGAATGTGGATGAAGGATCTAATATCCGCCAGCCGAGCGGCGCCCGACCCTAGAGGGGAGTTCGGGCCAGGATCCAGATGCTGACAAACTGGCAGCCGTTGTTCTTTAGTAGGGCCGTCAATTCGGCGGCGGTGGACCCTGAGGTGATCACATCATCGACCAGAGCCACGGATCGTGGCGGCCTATCCGTCAGCGCAAAGGCACCGCTGAGCATTGTCCGGCGCTGACGCTTATCCAAGCCCTCCAGCGCGGTTGTCGCCTTGATTCGACGAACCCCGCGCCACTGTGGCATGGACCAATGCTCACCGATTTGTCGCGCGAGCCACTCGGCCTGATTAAAACCCTTCTGCTGCTGCTTGCGATAATGCATGGGCACGGCCAATAGCGCATCGGGTTTGAACAGCGCGCTCTGCTGTGTCAGCCAGAGCCTGACCAACGCGCGCCCAGCCGCTATATTGTGTTGGTATTTGAACTGATGAATCAGATGGCGAGACAAGCCCTCAAAATGCCAGGCGCAATGCAATGAATCCCAAGATGGCGGTTTTTTTTGGCAAGCACCACAGACTTCAAAACTGTTACCCGGCGCACCACAGCTGGGGCATGGGTATTCGACACGCACTAGATAAGACTGGCAGACCGAGCACAAAGCGCTATCGGGCTGCGCTTGCAAGCAAGCGGGGCAGAGTAACGGCAGGGCGTGACGTAACGATTTGATCAGGGAGCTCAACATGGTCATTCGACGGCATCTTCACCAAGGTTCGGGGCAACTCTACTACCCTATTTCAGATTGGAGTCGCCAGTGGGCTGATGGTAGTTTTTTTAGGCGGGCTTGCCAATGATTGGGTCTGCGTCGCGTCGGAGTAGCAAATTAGTATTAGTTGTGGGTGTGGTGGTATAAACATAAGTAACTTAGGCCTAGGCCAATAGGATGTATAATGGCGCGAATTATACCGCCCCAGATCTATGCGTGACCTAGCCCGTGGCAACATCCAACGTAACAACGGTGGGCAGAGGCTGAATTCAGCACCCCCAGCCGTTACGCACTAAGACATTAATGCAGCAATACAGGACAATCAGATGCTTAACTTCAGTTTTCAAAACGCGACCCATATTTATTTTGGCGAAGGTCAAATTAAAGCGCTCAGCAACGCCATCCCCAAAGATGCCAAGGTGTTAGTTACCTATGGCGGCGGGTCGATTAAAACCAATGGTGTTTACGACCAAGTGGTTGCGGCCTTAGCAGAGCATAGCTGGTTTGAGTTTGCCGGTATTGAACCGAACCCAAGTTATGCCACGCTGATGAAGGCGCAGGCGTTGATTGAACAGCATGACATCGACTATTTGCTTGCTGTGGGGGGCGGTTCGGTTATTGATGGTACCAAGTTCATCGCTGCCGCGGCTTTGTATGATGGGGCAGACCCATGGGATATTATTGCCCAAGGGGCGGAAATAAAGAGCGCATTGCCCATTGGTTGCGTGTTGACGCTACCGGCAACTGGATCGGAATCTAACACCGCCGCAGTGGTGACCCGTGATGGACACAAACTGCCATTCCGCAATGATTTGGTGCGCCCAGCGTTCGCGGTGTTGGATCCGGCGGTTACCTTGTCCTTGTCAGATCGTCAAATCAGCAACGGTGTTGTCGATGCTTTTGTGCATACCGTTGAGCAATACCTGACCTACAGCGTCAATGCCAAGGTGCAGGATCGCTTCGCCGAAGGTTTGCTGCAAACTCTTATTGAGGAAGGTCCAAAAGCATTGGCCGCGGACACCAAGAATGATTTAGCGGTGCGGGCAAATATTATGTGGGCGGCCAGTATGGCACTCAACGGACTCATCGGTGCCGGTGTGCCACAAGATTGGGCCACCCATATGATTGGCCACGAGTTAACCGGCGCCTATGGCATCGACCATGCACGCACCCTATCTATCGTGCTCCCGGCGATACTAAAAATACGCACCGAGGCAAAGCGGGACAAACTGTTGCAATATGCCGAGCGCGTTTGGCAACTAACCGATGGCACGGAGGCGGTCCGCATCCAAAGAGCAATTGAACTTACCGAAGAGTTCTTTGTGGCGATGCAACTGCCAACCCGATTAATGGACGTCAATCTGGATGAAACCCATATTGATGGCCTGATTGAGAGTCTCACGCAACATGGCATGGTTCAGCTTGGAGAGCACGGGGATATTACGCCCGACGTAAGCCGAGAAATTTTAAGACTGGCGCTCGTTTAAACGGGTCCCACGGCGTACCCGACCTATGGGTGCGCCGACGCTGCGATAAAACCCCACTCATGGAACTATTTCGATAATTAAACTCACCTATCTGCAATCCTTTCAGGTTCCGCCAAGACGTTAACCCGAAACGGAGCATCTTGCTGATGTATTTCGACGGTAAAGTGGTATTTACAAAGCAAAGGTAGATGAGTATTTTTGAACTTCTATTATGATAAAGGTGCATTTTGGAAAGGTAGGTCGATGATGAGTATTGGTTTTCAGACCGAAAAATATTGTTTTTGACGGCCGAGTTGGCCCGGCAACACTGCTCAGAAAATAGTACCCCGAATGGGCTACAGCCTACTAAACATAGGTGGGCATCTCGCAACCAAGAATCTATGACTGATCAGCCCCCTCCGCAAAACTCCTCAATAATAGTCGAATCAATAGTAATTGTATTCGATGCGTTTGGTCGCCACGACGCTAAATTAAAATCGGATTATAAATCTTGTTAATGGACTATTTAGTTATTTTTATTAATCCAATTTAATATTTTCCTGCGTATTAATTTCGCCTTTAATCAAAACAGGAAAAATCATAATGAAATTGACAAACATTTTCTTATCAGCAGTCGTAACCGCATCGCTTGCCGTTGCGAGTTTTGTAAGCGCGGACCACCATGGTGCCAAAAAAGACATAGTGGATACCGCGGTCGCCGCAGGTAGCTTTACCACCCTAGTAACTGCAGTGCAGGCCGCCGATCTGGTAGCGACCTTGAAAGGCAAAGGGCCATTCACTGTTTTCGCGCCAAATGATGCCGCTTTCGCCAAAATTCCGGCGGCTACGTTAAATGGTTTGGTCGCCGATAAGGAAGCCTTAACCGGCGTTTTGGGCTTCCACGTGGTATCCGGTAAGTTTCTCGCAGCAGATGTAGTCGGTCTGGACGAGGTCACTACCATTACTGGCAGTACACTCACCATTAAAGTCATGGGCGGTTCTGTTTATGTCAATGGTTCACTGGTCATCGCGACCGACATTGCAACCTCCAATGGTGTTATTCATGTGATCGACACCGTCATTACGAAGTAAACCCTAGTGGTAGAAAAGCCCCATTGCTGTCGGCAATGGGGCTTTTTTTTGGCGCATCGAAAATGCCATTTAGAGCCGATTTCAGGCTCTTTTTACCTTCGCTGGACGCGCTTTTTAGAAGCCCTCAACCACTATTTTACCCTTTGCCGTTCCTGTCTCAATTAGGGCATGGGCGGCGCGGATATTTTCTGCGTTAATAGGCGCTAAGATTTCACTCACTGTGGTGCGAATGCGGCCGGCATCGACCTCGTTGGCCACATAGGTTAGCAAGCGATGCTGCTCAATCATATCCGGCGTCTGATGCATGGCGCGAGCGAACATAAACTCCCAATGTAAGCTGGCCGACTTGGACTTCATACCAGCCATCGCCATCGGCTGGTCAGTGCCATCAATGGTCACGATGCCGCCTTGCGGGCGGATCAGTTCAACAGCCGTATCCCAATGGCGCATATCGTTCAATATCGCAATGTGATCGACTTGGTGGAAGCCCAGAGCACGCACTTGCTCGACCATCGGTTGGTTATGATTGACAACATGGTCGGCACCGAGCTCGGTGACCCAAGTTGCCGTCTCAGGGCGCGACGCGGTGGCAATGATGACCAATCCCGCGGCCTTGGCCAGCTGGATCGCGATTGAGCCGACCCCACCGCCGGCACCGATGATTAACACCGATTCGCCCTTGTTGGCGCCATCGCGGTCGATCCCTAAGCGCTCGAAAAAGGCCTCATAAGCGGTAATGGTGGTCAAGGGTAGCGCGGCGGCTTCAGCAAAGCTGAGACTCTTGGGCTTGAAGCCCACGATGCGTTCATCGACCAGCTGAAACTCGGCATTGGAGCCGGACCGGGTAATATCACCGGCGTAGTAGACCTCATCGCCGACCTTGAACAGAGTAACGTCGGGGCCGACGGCTTCAACGATGCCGCTGGCATCCCAACCGAGCACGCGCGGAATATCCTCTACTATGTCCTTAGGGCTGCGGACTTTGGTATCCACTGGGTTGATCGACACGGCGTACACTGAGACCAGTAAATCAGTCCCTAAGGCAGTAGGCTTGGGCAGTTCCACGTCGAGGAAGGCTTGCGGGTTTTCGATAGGCAGATAGTGAGTCAGGGCTACGGCTTTCATGGGTAAATCTCCGGTTTTCAAAATACTAAAATGATCAGCCAATGCTGGTCATCTCATTCAAGGTAAATTCGCTTACAGCACCGTCAGTGGCCTGCATATAGGCTGCCAAATGAGGCCTATTCATATGGGCCTGCCATAACTCGCGGGTCGCCCAGGTCTCATAAAACATGAAGTGCGCCGGATCGTTATTGTCGCGATGCAACTCATAGCGGATGCAGCCCGGTTCGCCGAGGGTGATGGCAATCAATTTTTCCAATTCGGCTTGAACGAGGGGGATCTGACCGAGATTGGCATAGATATTAGCGACAATGGTGATTTGGGTCATGGGGTCAGCCCGTATGAGAACGAAGTCTAAACTGTATCCGATCGGATTAAGCGGATAAACTAGCGCTACCCGTAATTATAATCCGCCATGGTCGTACAATGCTGCTTGCTAACATCGCGCTGTTTTTAAAGATTGTCGAAAAAGGCGGCTTGGCTGCGGCCGGTCGAGAAGTGGGCCTGTCCTCGACAACGGTATCTGAGCGGCTGGCTGCGCTGGAAACCCATTTTGGTGTGGTGCTGCTGAATCGCACGACCCGGGCCATTAGCCTGACCGACGAAGGGCGCACCCTCTTAGAGGGCGCTAAAATGGTACTGGGCGAAGTTGAGGACCTGGAAACGCGCATCCGTTTGGGTGCTCAAACCCTGTCCGGGCCGATACGGATTAGCGCTCCTAGTGATATTGGACGGACCCATGTATCCGCCGCTATCAGCAGTTTTTTAGCCAAACACCCAGCCATTTCCATCGAATTGGTGCTGTCGGACGGCTATGTCGATTTTGTCGGTCAGGGTTTGGATATTGCATTGCGCTTTGGTTCGGTTACCGACAGCTCCTTGCGCGTTAGAAGCCTGGGCCTGCAGCGGCGACTGGTCTGTGCTGCGCCCGCCTATCTGGCAAAACACGGGATGCCCAAAAAGCCGGTCGATCTCAAAAAACACAATTGCCTGGTGATGCGCTTTGGTGCCAATTTGGACAATGTTTGGCGCTTTGGTGCCAACGCGCTGCAACAGATTGTGACCGTGCGCGGCGATCGAATTGCCAACGATGGCGCCTTGGTCCATCAATGGGCCCTGGCCGGTTTCGGCATCAGTCTGAAGTCAGAACTGGATGTCAGGCCGGATATTCTAGCCGGGCGTCTGATTGAACTGTTGGCCGACTTCTCCCCTCCCCCTGCGCCCTTGCAAATCCTCTTCCCCCCCAGCCGTGCCCAGCCTAAGCGGGTGCGTGAGTTGGCCGACCATCTGGCGCTGTTGATCGAGGGTTTGGAGCAGGGCTGAGGCCATTTCGCGCTCGGCATGGGGTCATGGCGACGGACGCGTGAACGGGCTACCCCAGTCAATTCAAAGCTGTTTGTTTTTTAACCAGATGTAAGGTTAGTCGATATAGTAAATTGACTTTGGCCGCCATGGCGCTACTATCGGCGCCATTCCATTGATTTTGAGAACGCCGATGTCTGCCTCCCTTGCCCCCGAATTCCGTTATGACTGGACAACTGCCGAAGTTGTTAAGCTGTTTGAATTGCCCTTTAACGATCTAATGTTTCAGGCGGCCACCTTACATCGCGCCCATTTCAATCCCAATGAAGTTCAAATCAGCACCCTACTCTCGATCAAGACCGGAGCTTGCCCTGAAGATTGCAAATATTGTCCGCAGTCGGGTCACTACAATACCGGTCTGGCGAAAGAAAAATTGATCGCGGTGGAGAAGGTGATTCAGCAGGCCAAGGCCGCCAAGGCCGCCGGCGCGAGCCGCTTTTGTATGGGCGCGGCCTACCGCTCACCGAGCGAGAAGGATTTTCCTGTTATTCTCGATATGGTCAAGAGCGTCAAGGAGCTCGGTCTGGAAACCTGCATGACCCTAGGCATGCTCGAAGGCAAGCAGGCCGAGGCATTAGCCGGTGCCGGTCTCGATTATTACAACCACAATCTCGATACTTCGCCGGAATACTATGGCGAAATCATCACTACTCGGAGTTATTCCGAACGCCTAGAGACCCTGCAGAATGTGCGTTCTTCGGGCATGAAGATCTGTTCTGGTGGCATCCTGGGCATGGGCGAGGGCCTGTCCGATCGCGCCGGGCTGTTTATTCAGTTGTCGAATCTCAATCCGCACCCTGAGAGTGTGCCAGTCAATATGCTGGTTAAGGTCGAAGGCACCCCGATGGCAGAGGTTGAAGATCTCGACCCGATTGAGTTCTTACGAGCCATAGCCGTTGCGCGCATCTTGATGCCAGCGTCACACGTTCGCCTCTCAGCCGGACGCGAACAGATGAGCGAAGAAATGCAGGCGATGGCGTTTTTCGCCGGAGCCAACTCGATCTTTTATGGCGAAACCTTACTGACTACGGCCAACCCCGAAGCGAATCTTGATAAGGCCCTGTTCGTTAAGCTGGGTATCGTCCCTGAACAGCGTAATATGGGCGCACAAGACGCGGTTGAACAGTTCGACCCGGCGACCTGTCCAAAACGCAACAACGCCCGCTTTTACGACGCCACGCTGGTCTGAGCCTTAGGCCTTAGGCCTTGGGCCTTAGACATAGTCCCTAGACATAGCCCCTAGACATAGCCCAGAGCCACGGCCATCGATTGCGCAGCGCAGCTGACACAATCGCCCCTTAATTTCCAACCGGAGCGCACTTGCCCAGCAAGGCCGCGACAACTGCATTGAAAAATTTTTCCGATATGGCGGTCCATCTGGCTGCCCGACAAGCCGATCATCTGATGCGCAGCCGGCTGCAATTGCAGTCCGCGCAAAGCATTACCCCGACAGTCGATGGCCAGAGGCTGTTGTCCTTTTGCAGTAACGACTACCTCGGCCTGGCCAATCATCCGGCGATCGCCCAGGCGATGAAAGAAGGGATTGACCAGTATGGCGTCGGCTCGGGTTCCTCGCATCTGGTCAGTGGCCACCACCGCGAACACGAACTGCTCGAACAGGAATTGGCAGCCTTTACCGGTCGGGAGGCGGCCCTGGTCTTCAGTTCCGGCTATATGGCCAACGTCGGCGTTATGTCGGCGCTGATGTCACGGCGCGACACCATCGTGCAGGACCGCCTGAATCACGCTTCGCTGATCGATGGCGCGCTGCTCTCGCAAGCCAAGATGCTGCGCTTTCGGCACAATGATATGGCCCACCTCAGACGTCAGCTCGGCCTGGCCATGGGTAAGAAACTGGTGGTCAGCGATGGGGTTTTTTCGATGGACGGCGATTGTGCGCCCTTGCTGGATGTCTCCCGCCTCTGCGCAGAACATGCCGCTTGGCTGTTGGTCGATGACGCGCACGGCATTGGCGTGCTGGGCCCGCATGGATCTGGCTTGGTTAATGCCGTGGGCTTAACCAGTGCCGACGTTCCGCTATTGGTCGGAACCCTGGGCAAAGCTTTTGGCACCTCGGGTGCTTTCGTCGCTGGCGACAAAACCACCATCGACTATCTATTGCAGACGGCCCGACCCTATATCTATACCACGGCAACACCGCCGGCCTTGGCGGCGGCCACGCGCATGGCCTTAACGCTGGTGCATGGCGCCGACGCTGAGCGAGCGCACCTACAAACGCTGATCGGGCACTTGCGTCAAGGGGTCAGGCATCTGGGTTACCAGCTGATGCCCTCCGCAACAGCGATTCAACCCATTTTGGTCGGTGCCAATGAAGCCGCGCTGCAGTTAAGCGCGCAGCTAAGAGCGCGGGGCTTGCTGGTCACCGCTATCCGCCCCCCGACGGTGCCGGTCAATACCGCCCGATTACGCGTGACCCTGAGTGCTAGTCACAGCCTGGCGCAGGTCGATCAACTGCTTAATGCATTGGCGGACGTTACATGAATCGTGTCTGGTTACCGGGTTGGCATGCGAATAGTCAAATATTTGACGAATTACGTGCTGAGTTAGGTGCAGATACTGACGAAAGGGTGCTGTCATTTGCCGATACAGCACTGAGTCGTGCCGACTGGTTGACCGAGCAAGTTGCCGCCTTGGACGAGGGAGTTACTCTGGTCGGTTGGTCCTTGGGTGGGATGTTGGCCTGTGAGTTAGCCAGCCTAAGCGCCAAGGTCAAGGCCGTCTTTGTGCTTAACGCCAATCTCCAATTTGCCGGGGCCGCTGGCCTGGACTCGGGCGTGGCGGACGCCTTTATGGCTCGATACAGGATCAATCCAGTGGCCACTCGGGGTCGTTTTGCTCAGCTGGTCGATCCCGTTCGGAGCGGGTTTATGATGCCTTTTTTGTTGGCCGGCGATCAGCTTGCCAGTTTGCATTGGCTTTATGAAATAGACCTCCGTCAGCAGCCCATCGCATGCCCAGTGCATCTGTTGTTGGCGCACGACGACCTGTTGGTGCCGTTCGGCAGCGCGCGCCAAGTCTGGGCCGGCAAGGCCAGTAGCGTCACGGCCATGGCGGGTCATCACAGCTTGCCGCTGAGTGCGCCGCGTCGGGTTGCAGACTGGATAAAAGAGCATGGATAAGCGCGCCGTCGCCCAGGTTTTTGGTCGAGCCGCTGAGCATTACGACGGTGCCGCTCACCTGCAGCGTCGGGTCGCAGATCAACTTATGGCTCAGGTAAGTGAATTACCGCTACGCCAAGCGGGCCATGTGGTCGATCTGGGGACTGGGACCGGCTATTGCCTGCCGAGCTTAGCTCAACGTTTCCAACCGAGCCTATTGACCGCGCTGGATCTGGCTGAACCGATGTTGGCGCGCGCTCGACAGCGGGTGGCACAGGTGAGCCCGGTGCAGGCCGATCTGGAAAATCCGCCCCTAGCCGACAACAGTGTCGATTTGGCGGTCTCCAGTTTGGCGGTACAATGGTTGGATCGGCCGGACGCCTTTATCAACCGGCTGGCCCAGGTCCTCAAGCCGGGTGGCTATTTAGCCCTGAGTACACTCGGACCGAAAACCTTGGCTGAATTGCGTCAAGCCTGGGCGCAAGTGGATCAGGCAACACATGTAAATCGATTCCTGCCGGCCAGCGATTGGCAGGCGGCCATCGCGGCGTCATCGCTGACTCTTACCCTCTGGCACGAAGAACAGCTGGAGGTGCGCTATGATGCCCCACTGAATCTGGTGCGAGAGCTCAAAGCCCTCGGCGCGCACCATGTAGAACGACAACATACACCAGCGGTTGGCCATTTACGCCCGATGTTGCGTGCCTATGAAGAATTTATTTGTGCTGATGGCCGTTACCCGGCGACCTGGGATGTCTTTTACCTAATTGTGCGAAAAGCCCTATGAAAAAACGTTATTTTATTGCCGGCACCGATACCGACGTCGGTAAGACCCATATCACCGAGGCACTGCTTCGGGCTGGGCAACAGCGTGGCTTGACCACTCTCGGTCTGAAGCCCTTGGCGGCGGGTGCCGACCTGATCGACGGGCACTGGTCGAATGATGATGCCCGGCGCCTGCTGGCGGTGTCGACCCTTAAGCTACCCTATGAGCAGGTTAATCCCGTCTTGTTGCGCGCCGCTCTGGCGCCGCATCTAGCCGCCGACATGGAGCAGCGCCGGCTCACGGCGCAGCGTTTGGCGGGCTTTTGTCGTGGCACGCTAATGACTCAGCAGGCCCAGCTGACGTTGATCGAGGGTGCTGGCGGCTGGCGGGTGCCACTTAATAATCGGGAGACATTGGCCGACGTGGCTATAGAGTTGAATCTTGATGTAATTCTGGTCGTGGGTATGCGGCTAGGGTGCCTGAATCATAGCTTGCTCACGATTGAGGCGATTCAGCGCGATGGCCTAAGGCTTGCCGGCTGGGTCGCTAACTGCATTGATCCGCAGATGACGAGCTTAGACGCCAACATTCAGAGTCTTATCAGTCGCATCCCGGCTCCTCTGCTGGGTACTATGCCATTTTTAGGGGTGGGTGAAGCAGCCCCAGCAGCCTGGCTCGATGATCGGTTTTTTGACATATAAATGCTAATAAAAAGTCAATTTTACGTCATTTGGCGGAATCAAATTTGAAACCTACCCGCAAACCCAGATGGCGAGCAATTGCATGTGCGACGTCTAAGAGATTTATTAACAAAAAGTAACAGTAAAATTCGCGCTATTGGTTAACATATAACCAGGGCTGAATCTATATCAAAAAGACACCTATTTAGTTTTTAGCTTGGTTTACGTCAAAAGCGATAGGGTGGCGATATGATAGCGTCAGTAATGAATGCCGGAGGTGTTGGAGTTCAGCGTGGTTACGATCAGCTGAACCAAAGCGCCGAGCGGATTGGTCAAGCCAGTGTGGCACCCATCGAGGGTGGCCCGCAACAGGGGGCCGCTCCTATGGTTGAACAAATTCTGGCAAAAATCCAGGTGCAAGGCAGTAGCAAAATTATTCAAACAGCGAGCGAGACCTTAGGGACGCTTGTTGATATAAAAGTGTAAAAAGGTAACCAAAGACTCGATGTCGACCATAAGTGGCGTGTTCCCAAATGCGATAACCCCGACTTTTGCCCCGTCTGCGGACCCGGCGAACCAGCTGCGTCTGCGGCGGGAAAATGATGCGGCGGTTTTTGCACCCGTTGACGAGGCTGCCGCCACGGCGGGCTCGCGGGCCGCGCTTATCAGTCAGCCCGGCCGGCTCGAATCAGAACAGGCCTTGGCCTCTGCGGCCGCCTTGGCGAGCGGATCCAAGACCAATGGTTCGGTTGAAGCGCAGCCCAGCCTGTCTCGGGAGGCTGTTGACGCGGTCTCTGTCGACAATCGAGACAAGGCAGCGCACCAAGAGGAGCGAACTAAAGAGGCGTCGCACCAAGCCGAGCACGATCGTATTAAGCTGGAAGGCGAGGTCGATCTGGTGCGCGAATTGGCAAGCCTCGATCGCGAAGTTCGGGCGCATGAGCAGGCTCATAAATCAGTGGGCGGTCAGCACACCGGCGCCATGGCCTTTACATTTGAATTTGGCCCAGATGGCAAGCGTTATGCTGTCGCCGGTGAGGTGCCCATCAATGTCGGTCGAGTGATGGGCGACCCAGAAGCGACACTGCAAAAAGCCGAGCAGGTTCATCGGGCGGCTTTAGCGCCGGCCGAGCCATCGATTCAAGACCGCCGCGTGGCTGTCATAGCGTCTCAAATGGTGCACGATGCGCAAGTTGAGATCCGCCAGGTTGATCGCGAACAAAGTATCAAGGCTGCTGAAGAGCGTGGCGAGCAGGCCGAATTAAACAGAGAAGACGTCGCCATAACCGAAGCCAACAGCGCGGCGGTAAACGATGACGTGCTGCGCACTAGCACTGACACCGAGCGCTTACCGTTGGACGTGTTCACAGATATCAGTCAGGCCGGTAAGCAAATGGCCCAAACTGCGGCCTACATGACCCAGCAGCAACAAGCTGTGGGCTTTAATCTCGATACCACCGTCTAATCCCAGCTTGTCCTATTTGACCAGCAGCAAAATATGTTCAAGCCCCTCAAAGTAAGGCCGAAAGGCGCATTGTCGATTCCATTCCAGATAGTAGCGGCATTAGAATTTTTTGGTGTTGGGTACTCGGCGATACTCGGCAAAGACACTCAGCTCCCAAGGCCGCAACGCCAACACTATTCCAGAGCCATAGGTTTCACTGACTGGCAGTTTGCCATCTTCCTTACAGAGGTCATCAAACTCGCGCGCCAGCCGGCGCATGCTGTTTTGCATATGGCGGTTCGATTGACGAGTTAGCATGCCAGCCATGAAGACCAGTAGTTCGCCGGCCTTGGGGTTGAAAGTGCAGTTGAAGAACTCCCCGGCGACATGATTTTCGAAGTATTTATGTACCGGTCCGTTCTGAATCCACTTAAAGTTGCGCGACACCAGTGTGCGGACCCGATTGCCTGGCAGCAGTTCGATAAAGCCGAGCCGATCAAGTTTTGCCAGCAGGCGAGTGGCCTCGTGTTCGTCAAAATTATAGATAGACACTATATCGTCCAATGTCCAGCGGTTGATCAGTAATTGGGCCATCAACAATAACTTGATGTTGGCGATCAGATCTTGTTCGGCTTCCAGCGTTAACTCGTCGATGATCATCGAGCCCTCATGCATCCGGGTAATCAGGTAACCCAGATCGGCATTGGCCAGTGAGCAGATAGCTTCGAGTCGATTGAGGGTGAAGTGCCGTTTGGAAAACATGCGCTTAACATTGGCTTCGCTGAGATTTAGGTGGGTTGCGACATCGGCATAGGTAATTTTGCGCTCACGTAGAATTTTTTTGAGCGTGTCAATCAATTGGCTAGTTTGTGACATGGCAATGCCTGTTGGGCGGCCTTATGTAAGTTTGATAATGCCAGCTTTTTAAAGGCCGTGCCACAGGTGAGCAGGATTTAATGGTGGCTCGATCGGTTGCCAAAATGCTCTGTCTGGCCACCGTTCCTGGTGTTAAATCGGTCCATTAGGCGAGCCACTTAAAGGTAACTATTTGCTCTGTGCAGTGTGAGAAGGGCCCGTTACCTAAATACCGTAAAAATTTAATGGACAAAAAGTGCCAAAATCCTGTAATATCCGCGAAATTTTGGGCTGCAAATGCACCCAGCTGAGACGTTTGACCAGCAGAAACTACACCCTGACCGCACCAAAAAATTAGCTTGTCGTGGCGTTATGCTGCAACGGCAAATAACGAAGCGGGATGAAGTTATCTTCATCTCGCTTTTTTACGAATTGGGGTGAGGTAAAACCGGTCTAACGGGTCAATTTCTCAATCGTCCATTCATGCAACTGATAGGAGAACGGATCTTGAGTACGCCTGCCATACTCGCGCTCGAAGACGGAAGTATTTTCAACGGTATCGGCTTTGGTGCCGTTGGTGAAGCCATTGGTGAAGTGGTATTTAATACCTCCATGACCGGCTACCAAGAGATCCTCACGGATCCATCCTATGCCCAGCAAATCGTCACCCTGACCCATCCCCATGTCGGCAATACCGGCGTGAACTCGGAAGATGAAGAGTCCGATCAGGTCTGGGCGTCGGGTCTAGTGATTCGCGACGTACCGCTGATGCACAGCAGCTTCCGCAGTGAGCAATCGCTCGCCGACTACCTGAAAGCACGCAATATAGTGTCTATCGGTAATATTGACACTCGTCGTCTGACCCGAATTCTGCGCGAAAAGGGTGCTCTAAACGGTTGCATCATGGCCGGTGAGAACATCGACGTCGATCGCGCCTTAGCGTTGGCCAAGGGTTTTGCCGGCTTGAAAGGCATGGATTTGGCCAAGGTAGTCAGTGTTAAGGCGCCCTATCAGTGGACCGAAGGCAGCTGGCAATTAGGCGTTGGTCATACCCAACCCGATACCAGCAAGTTTCACGTCGTCGCCTATGATTTCGGGGTCAAACGCAACATTCTGCGCATGCTTGCTGATCGCGGTTGCCGCATCACCGTGGTCCCGGCGCAAACGCCGGCTGCCGATGTTCTGGCGCTCGCCCCTGATGGCGTATTTTTGTCCAACGGGCCGGGCGATCCGGAACCGTGCGACTATGCCATTCGCGCCATTGCTGAGATTTTAACTACCAATATCCCGGTCTTCGGGATCTGTTTGGGCCATCAGTTGTTGGGCCTGGCTTGCGGTGCGCAAACCGGCAAGATGAAGTTTGGTCATCACGGTGCCAACCATCCGGTCGCGGTACTGGCCGACCAGACGGTGATGATCACCAGTCAAAACCACGGTTTTGCCATCGAAGAAAGCAGTTTGCCAGGCCATTTGGTGGCCACGCACCGGTCCTTGTTTGACCAGTCACTGCAGGGCATACGGCATACTGACAAGGCTGCCTTTAGCTTCCAAGGCCATCCGGAAGCAAGTCCCGGTCCACACGATTGCGCGCCCTTGTTTGATCAATTTATTGATTATATGAGCCAACGCCAGTCCTAAGGTGACCCGACACTGCCCCAATTGCTGGGGCAGTTGCATACACTAGCATTCAGAATTTGTGAGAAACCATGCCAAAACGTACTGACCTAAAAAGCATTCTGATCCTCGGCGCTGGGCCCATTGTGATTGGCCAGGCCTGTGAGTTTGACTATTCCGGTGCACAAGCATGTAAGGCGTTACGCGAAGAGGGTTATCGGGTCATCCTGGTCAACTCGAATCCGGCCACCATCATGACCGACCCGACCATGGCCGATGCCACCTACATAGAGCCGATCACCTGGCAGGTCGTGGAAAAAATCATCGAAAAAGAACGTCCGGATGCAGTGTTGCCGACCATGGGTGGCCAGACGGCGCTCAATTGCGCACTCGATCTGGAGAAGCACGGCGTTCTCGCCAAATACGGTGTGGAAATGATCGGTGCCAATGCCGACACCATCGATAAGGCCGAAGATCGCAGTCGCTTCGATAAGGCGATGAAGTCAATTGGCCTCGATACCCCCCGATCCGGCATCGCGCACACGCTCGAAGAAGCCATTGTGATCGCCGAACGCCTGGGCTTTCCGTCGATCATTCGTCCGAGCTTTACCATGGGCGGCAGTGGCGGCGGTATTGCCTACAACAAAGAAGAATTTGAAGAGATCTGTCGCCGCGGGCTCGACCTGTCGCCGACCAATGAATTGCTGATCGACGAAAGCCTGATTGGCTGGAAAGAATTCGAGATGGAAGTGGTGCGCGACAAAAATGATAACTGCATCATTATTTGCGCCATCGAAAACTTTGACCCGATGGGCATTCATACCGGCGACTCCATTACCGTTGCGCCGGCGCAAACGCTAACCGACAAAGAATATCAAATCATGCGTAACGCCTCACTGGCGGTGCTGCGTGAAATTGGCGTCGAGACTGGCGGTTCGAACGTCCAGTTCGGCATCGATCCGGCGACCGGCCGCATGGTGATCATCGAAATGAACCCACGTGTGTCGCGCTCGTCCGCCCTGGCTTCGAAGGCCACTGGCTTCCCGATTGCTCGGGTCGCCGCCAAGCTGGCAGTCGGCTATACGCTCGACGAGTTGCAGAACGAAATCACCGGTGGCGTCACCCCGGCCTCGTTTGAGCCGAGCATTGACTACGTCGTCACCAAGATACCGCGCTTTGCCTTCGAGAAGTTCCCCCAGGCTAATGATCGCTTAACGACTCAGATGAAGTCGGTCGGTGAAGTCATGGCGATTGGCCGTAATTTTCAAGAATCCTTGCAGAAAGCGTTACGCGGTCTGGAAGTGGGCGCCTGTGGTTTTGACAGCTATGTTGACCTGAACGCAGACAATGCCAATGAAATTATCGTGCGCGAATTGCGCGAAGCCGGTCCTGACCGAATCTGGTACGTCGCCGATGCCTTCCGTTCGGGCATGTCGGTGACCGATATTAATGAGCTGACCGGCATCGATCCTTGGTTCCTGGTACAGATCGAAGATTTGCTCGCCGATGAAAAAGCCCTCAGCAGCAAAGGCCTGAAAGACCTCGATGAGGCGCTGATGCGCAGCCTGAAACGCAAGGGCTTCTCGGACCTGCGTCTGGCTCATCTGCTCGGTGTCAGTGAACAGGAACTGCGCAAGAAGCGCTGGGCCCAAAACGTGCGCCCGGTCTATAAGCGGGTGGATACCTGTGCCGCGGAATTTAAATCGGATACCGCCTATATGTATTCGACCTACGATGAAGAATGCGAAGCGGCGGTGACCGATCGCGAGAAAATCATGGTCATCGGCGGTGGTCCGAACCGTATCGGCCAGGGCATCGAATTCGATTATTGCTGTGTGCACGCTGCCCTGTCGGCGCGTGAAGACGGTTACGAAACCATTATGGTGAACTGTAATCCGGAAACTGTCTCGACCGATTACGACACCTCCGATCGGCTCTACTTTGAGCCCGTCACCTTGGAAGATTTACTCGAGATCATCGATCTGGAAAAACCCAAGGGTGTCATCGTCCAGTACGGTGGCCAGACACCATTGAAATTGGCGCGTGCCCTCGAAGCGGCCGGTGTGCCCATTATTGGCACCAGCCCGGATGCCATCGACCGAGCCGAGGACCGTGAGCGCTTCCAGGTGATGGTTGAACGGCTGAATCTGTTGCAGCCGGAGAACGGTACCGCGCGTAGCCTCGATGAGGCCGTGTTGATCGCTAACCGCATTGGTTATCCCCTGGTAGTGCGACCGTCCTATGTCTTGGGCGGCCGAGCCATGGAAATCGTCTACCAGGAAAAAGACTTGCGCCGCTATATGAATGACGCGGTCAAGGTGTCGAATGACTCGCCGGTGCTGCTCGATCGCTTCCTCGATGATGCTATCGAAATGGACATCGACTGTGTCAGCGACGGCGAACGTGTTGTTATCGGCGCTATCATGCAACATATCGAACAGGCGGGCGTCCATTCCGGTGACTCGGCCTGTTCGCTGCCGCCCTATAGCCTGCCGATGCCTGCGCAAAACATGATCCGTGAGCAGGTCAAGGCGATGGCGCTGGAGCTTAATGTAATCGGCTTGATGAACGTCCAGATGGCCTGGCAGGATGAAAAACTCTATATCATCGAAGTGAACCCGCGTGCCTCGCGCACCGTGCCTTTCGTGTCCAAGGCCATCGGTGTGTCATTGGCCAAGATCGGCGCCCAGGTGATGACCGGTAAAACTCTGTTGGAATTGGGCTTTACCGAAGAGATTATTCCGAGCTATTTCTCGGTCAAAGAAGCGGTCATGCCGTTTAATAAATTCCACGGTGTCGATCCGGTGTTAAGCCCGGAAATGAAATCGACCGGCGAAGTCATGGGCACCGGCAAGACCTTTGCTGAAGCCTTTGCTAAGGCTGCTGTTGGTGCCGGTGCGGTGTTACCGACCTCGGGTAAGGTGATTATTTCGGTCAAGAATAAAGATAAGGCCGCGGCGTTGGTGATGGCGCGTAGCCTGACCGAACTGGGTTTTGATGTGGTTGCTACCCGGGGTACGGCGCAGTTCTTTAGCGATCAGGGTTTGCCGACCTCGGCGGTGAATAAGTTCAAGGAAGGCCGTCCGCATCTGGTCGATCTGATCAAAAATGATGAAGTTGCCTTTGTGATCAATACCACCGAAGGCCGGCAGTCGCTGGTCGACAGTGGCGAGATCCGTAAGGGTGCACTGCAACATAAGGTTTATTACACCACGACCTTGGCCGGTGCCGAGGCCTCCGTGATGGCCATCCAGTTGCAGCAAGAGCCGTCTGTAAACCGCCTGCAAGACTTGCATGCCATGCTCAGTCAGTCATAATAACGGTCAAGTACAGACGATCAAAGGGCGCCTGGCGCCCTTTTTAAATGAGAAAGGAACATCGCATGCAACGATATCCAATGACCGTTGAAGGTGAATTGGCGCTTCAAAACGAGCTCAAAGAATTAAAATCTGTGCGTCGGCCCGCGGTAATTATTGCTATCGCCGAAGCCCGCGCGCACGGTGACTTGAAAGAAAACGCTGAATACCATGCCGCGCGTGAGCAGCAGGGCTTTATCGAAGGGCGGATTCAAGATATCGAAGGTAAGCTATCCGGCTCCCAGGTGATCAATGTGCACGATATACCGGTCACCGGAAAAATAATCTTCGGCACTACGGTAAGTCTGCTTAATGTTGAAACCGATCAGGGCGTGACCTATAAGATCGTCGGTGATGATGAGGCCAACGTTAAGGTCAACAAGATCTCCTTGAACTCACCGATTGCTCGAGCGTTGATCGGCAAGGAAGAAGGCGATACGGTTGTCGTTAAGGTGCCCGGCGGCGTGGTCGAATATGAGATTGAGAAAGTCGAACACCTCTAGGGTTGAGGCTTACTCAGAAGTAAAAAAACCGCGTATTACGCGGTTTTTTTATGGCTAATCTTAAAAACCTAGTCGATCACGCGCATGGTCAGTACCACTTCGCCGACCGAAAAACCAAATTTTGACATTGAGGTCACATTGACGATGGAGTTGTCACTGACCTGATAGAGCCAGTCGTCCATGCGAATGCCGATGTTTTTACCCGAGGCCAGGGGAACATCGAGGACATAATTCATATGGATGGCATTGCCGGCAAACTCCATCTGGGCGTCTCCGATGACATCGGCCGCGGTGCCGACATAGGTTTGCTCGCCGGTCTTGCGGAACTGCCAAACGCGTGTCTGGATCTCGCCATCGCTCCAAGTAAAGAGTTCATCGAGCACTCCGCCCTGTTCGTCCCAAGTGGCACTGATTTGGGCGGTGAAGGTGCGGCTGACTTCGCCGCTGCGATCGCGCACAAAGCCTTCGGCATGGATCTGATTGTTGAAGAAACTCATCGGATCAAACTGGATCGGGGTGTCGGCATAGATACTGACCGGCAACTGGCTACAGGCACTTAACAGGGTGGCGCTGGCAAATAGGGCAATGGTTTTCATGGCGGGTCTCCTAAAACAATTCCGATTCTTACGCATCAGCTGGCAAAACGGATGGTTTGTATTGTTCTCCTTAGTAGCCTATGCCACAAGGGCTAGGGCAATGGATCACCATATTTTTTTTGACCACGTCTAACGGCCTCATCGAAGCCCTTCGCGCAGCTGTCAGATACGTCCTGGAACGCAGCCTTTAAATCGCGTCCCGACAAGAAGCCGCCGTCGAGCATCCTGGTCCGCAAGAAGCTCTCATAATCCTTGCCTTCGTGAAAATATCCGCCTGGGGCGATGATATAGCGCGCCACCAGCTGGTCGCACTGACGGCACTGGACATAGACCCGCTGAGCGTCATCTCGGACGAGGATATTGCGCAGATTCCGCGACCGGCAGTGTTGACACTGTTGAATATACACGTCCATTTAAACTCCTTATTGTTGTGACATTTACATTGTTAGTTGTTAGTTGTTAGTTGTTAGTTGTTAGTTGAGGACCCAGAACCAATAGAGCGGGCCCAAAGTAAAGGCGGTCACCAAGCCCAGGATCGCCATCAAGGTGCCCATCCGGGCCAGGTCCTTGACGCTGATGACTCCGGAGCCAAAGGCGATGGCATTGGGCGGTGTGCTAACCGGTAAAATCATCGCCATGGAGCAGTTCAGCGTAATGGCGAGTACCAGCACAAAGAGCTGCTCGGTCGGCAAACTCAAGGACACCACGAGGGGAATTAACAGTCCGGCGGTTGCCGTGTTACTCATAACGGTGCCGAGTAGTGCGGCGACCAGTACCAAAGCGCCGACCAGCAAGGTAAAGCTGCCGGTGCTGGGCAACCAACCGACAATCACGCACCCCATATCGGTAATGTCGATCGCAACGCCTAGGGCAATGCCGCCCGCGACCATAAAGAGCACGTCCCAAGGTAAGGCACGAAAATCAGACTGATCCAGAATAGCCAACCAAAAGGCAGCAATAATGGGAAAGAGCGCCACGGTGCCGGTCTTTATCCCGAACTGGCCGCCAACAAGCCAACCCAGGACAGTGAGCACAAAGATCCCTATAGACAGCCATTGGCGAGCCCTTAGAGGCTCGGCCTCGACCGTGCCTATGTCCAACCTAGCGGTGCCCGGCGGATAGACCTTCAACAGGGCAAACCAGAGCAGCGTCAAGGCTATTAGCAGGAAGGGTAGGGTGAGCATCATCCACTCCAGAAAACTCACTTGGATGTCCTTGGCCGCTAGGTAGCTCATGGCAATGGCGTTAGGCGGTGTGCCAATGGGGGTGCCGATACCGCCTAGATTACAGGCCAGCGGAATCGACAGAATCAAGCCCACCCGAAAGGGGGTGCCGACGCGCAAACGCTCAGCCAGCGGTAGCACCATGGTTAACATCATCGCCGCCGTTGCAGTATTGCTCATCCACATCGATAAAAATGCGCAGACGGCGATGATACCGGCCAGGGTGGTGCTCGGTTCGCCCTGGGTCAGCTGCAAAATCCAATGGGCAAAGCGGGTGTCGAGTCCGGCCTTTTGCATCAGGCTCGATAAGACAAAACCGCCCAGAAAAAGCAGAATAATATTGGAAAAAAAGGGCGCGAAGAATAGGGCATCGCCGATCGGTTGACCCAACTGAGCTAGCGCTGGCGACAGCCAGAGCAATTCTAGAGCGAGGATGATAAAGCTAACAATAAACAGGGGTAACCACTCACTAACCCACAAGACCGCGGCTAACAGGAGAATCAAGACCGCCTTGACCTGAGCCGGATTGAGCCCCGAGAGCGCCGGCCAATCGGTCGTGGGCAGAACAAGGGTGATCAATAATGCCAGTGCGGCCCAGAGTTTGGCCTGATGCACCCCCAGACCCTGATAGAAATTTAACACTGCGCGCATAGATGGACTGCTGGCTAAAAGAGTCCTCCATCTTAAGGTATTGACTTAGCCCACACCGCACACAGATCATCTTTTTGGGCACTGAACGGTGTGCGCTGCTGGGATAGTGGCGCGCGGTTTTTGCGCATCGGGGCCTAGCTGGGTGCGGAAATTTGCTTGGCTAGGTAGAGCGCGTAATTGTCGGTCATACCGGCGATATTGTCGACCATGCGTTGATAGATCTCATATTGACTCATTTGCTCGGTCGGGGCCTCGCCGGCCATCAGGTCGAACACCCGCTTGGTGCGATAGGACAAAGTCTTTCGATCGCGTTTTTGGTGAAACTCAAAGCCTGCCTCGATAAAGGTTTTTAACAGCACCGATAAGACCGTATAAGCGCCGATCTCGGTTTCGGTTTTCTGCACATCCATAAAGACCTTGTTGATGGCCAGATTCTTGGCCCGGTTGATGCCATTGCGAATGCGCTCAGGGCAGGCGGAGATTAGATCTCCGGTAAAGGTTGCCGCCATGATCGAATCGAGGTGGGTCACATACGTCGCGACCACCGCATCGACGATGCAGCCGATGGTCTTACTGCGCAGCGCCGAGAGTTGGCGGCCTGGGGAAATATTGCCGCTGTTGTTGAGGTTGAGGACCTTGGTGCCCTGGATATCGAGAAAGATCTCCTCGACCTCGACAAATTCGATAATGCTCAGCTCCACCGCATCTTCTAAGTCGATTAGCGCGTAACAAATATCATCGGCCGCCTCCATCAGATAGCTGAGTGGGTGGCGCGCTAGGCGACCATCGGGCTGCTGGATCAGGCCAAGCCGGTTGGCCAGTTCCTGGAGAAAGCGGTGTTCACTGCGAAAGCAGGAAAACTTGCCATTGGCGCCGGCCTGCTCGGCGGTCCAGGGATACTTCAGCGATGTACCCAGGGTCGGAAAGGTTAGGCGTAGGCCGCCGTTATTAAGATGGTACTCAACCTGGGCGAGGGTACGGAAACCCTGGGCATTGCCTTCAAAGCACTGCAGGTCGAGCTTTTCCAAATCGGTCAAACCCGACAAAAACATCTGGTTGTCGGCCCGCTTAAACCAATCCTGGATCGCATATTCGCCAGCATGACCGAACGGCGGATTGCCAATATCGTGCGCCAGGCAGGCAGCTTGTACAATAATACCCAGATCGTCGGGCTCAATACCCTCAGGCAGCTGATCTTTAATGATCTCGGCGACCCTGATACCTAGGCTGCGGCCAACACTGCCGACTTCCATCGAGTGAATGAGTCGATTGTGAATATGGTTGTACTTGGCCAGTGGATGCACCTGCGTTTTACCACCGAGCTTGCGAAAGGCGCCGGAAAAGACGATTCGGTCGTGATCCTTGTGGAAGTGGCTGCGGCCCATGTCGGCAGGGCCGGGGGCATCGTGACCAAAGCGGGCGGTGGTTAACAGCTGGTGCCAATTCATCGGCGTCATAGGGTTGCTCAGTGCAGATCGGGCGAAGTTGCGACCATGATGAGAGGGCGCGCGGCAGAGATCAAGTGCTGTGCATGCAAAGCTTTTACTTGAGTGCTGGCCGGGCTTTGGTTATAAAGGCCACAGAGATCATTTTACTGGATATATCTACAGTGGC
Source organism: Reinekea forsetii (assembly GCF_002795845.1). GTDB lineage: Bacteria > Pseudomonadota > Gammaproteobacteria > Pseudomonadales > Natronospirillaceae > Reinekea > Reinekea forsetii. Next base: position 3,289,101 of record NZ_CP011797.1, on the reverse strand, counting down.
TAAAAATAAGATTCAACTGGTCTGTACCGACTGTGGTGCCGACTACGCCAAGTGGCAGGGTCAATGTACCGAGTGCAAGGCCTGGAACACGCTCAAGGAATTCCGTGAGGCCAAGGACCCGACCGGGCGACCCAACTTTGCCCAGGATGAGCGCTTTCAAGGGTACACCGGCAGTCAGGCCGGAGTGCAAACGCTGAGCGCCGTTGACCTGGCGGATCAGACGCGCATCGTCACCGGTATCGGCGAGTTCGATCGGGTCTTGGGCGGCGGCCTGGTGCCAGGCAGCGCCGTGTTGATCGGCGGTCACCCGGGCGCCGGCAAGAGCACGCTGTTGTTGCAAACCCTCTGCCATCTGGCGAGTGAGCATTCGGTGCTCTATGTCACCGGCGAGGAGTCGGTGCAGCAAATTGCCTTGCGCGCGCAACGCTTGAATCTGCCGCGCGACGATTTGAAAATTCTCTGCGAAACCAGCGTCGCGCGGATTACCGAAGTCGCCAAGGAGCTGGACCCGAAGATACTGGTGATCGATTCGATCCAGGTGATGTTTGCCCCGGATGTCGACTCGGCGCCCGGCAGTGTGTCGCAAGTGCGCGAATCGGCCGCCTGGCTGACCCGTTTCGCTAAGCAGACCGGCACTATTCTGATCATGGTTGGCCATGTCACCAAAGACGGCACTCTGGCTGGGCCGAAGGTGCTAGAACATATGATTGATGCCTCGGTGATGCTCGAAAGCTCCGCCGATTCGCGCTACCGGACTCTGCGCGCGATCAAAAATCGCTTTGGTGCGGTCAATGAGCTGGGCGTGTTCGCGATGCTCGACAGCGGTATGAAGGAAGTTAAAAACCCCAGCTCGATCTTCCTGAATCGCTCCGATGCGGCCTCCTCCGGTTCTATCGTGACCGTGGTGTGGGAAGGCACACGACCAATGTTGATCGAATTTCAGGCACTGGTCGATGGCACCACCATGGGCCATCCCCGGCGCGTGGCGGTCGGTCTGGATGCCAATCGCTTGAATATGTTGTTAGCGATACTGAATCGCCACGGCGGTGTCTTTACCGGCGATCAGGATGTCTTTATCAATGTCGTGGGCGGCGTGCGGGTCACCGAAACGGCCGCGGATCTGGCCAGTGTGCTGGCTATCTTATCGAGTCTGCGGGATCGGCCCCTACCGAACGAATGGATCGCCTTCGGCGAAATTGGTTTGAATGGGGAAGTTCGGCCAGTGCCCAATGGTCAAGAACGCATTGTCGAAGCCGCCAAGCATGGCTTTAAAAAGGCCATCGTGCCGCTCGGCAACAAACCGCGCAAACCGATCGAGGGCATTACTGTGCTGGCCGTCAAAAGCTTAGACGAGGCCTTGAAACATCTGCGTGACGAATAGTCCGGTGCCGCCTAAGGCTGCATCGGTGGGCGCGGTGCATTGGCCGTGCCCTCGGTTGCCCAGACTCTGCTAGACGAGGGCGCCGAGGTAGAATTCACTTTGCGCATGGTTGGCAAGCAATGCCGCTAGGGTATGGCCATCCGGGTTGGTCGCCGCCAAATTGCGACCTTCACTTTTAAACAATGCCACAAATTGCAAGAACGCGGTCTCATCCATCCTGGTATAGGCTCGATACAGGCAATGAAAGTCTCGGTCTGTCCCATCGTATGTGTTAAAATCCAAATAGAGTTGCAGCTGTTCTGCACTCCAGGGTTCGCCTTCGATTCTTTTTTTATCGCGTTTCATTGTGACCCCGTTAGTAATGAATGGCAGCTGTTACCAAATGCCAATTGATCTGTGTATATAGCGCGAAATAATACCCAGTTGGAGCTGTTAGGACAAATGAACAAATGGCATAGTGACAAGTCATTGCCGTATAAGACTCGAACACCGAACAGGCAGTCAAGCGACGTTCCGTGTTCAATGCCCGACATGGCTTTTGTCTTCAGTTTTGGTTACGCCAGGGTATGACATCTTCAGCATGATAAAATATTTAAAGACACCGCTGGTTTTGCTTCTATTGCTGGTCAATGGCGCCAGCGCCGCTGCACTGCGCTCGGCCAATCGTTGGGATATCAGCATAGCGCCCTATCGTTTTGAGCTTCAGGGGGAGTTTGTGCGGGCGGTTAACGACTACCGTGCGGCCGTCAATCAGACCAATATAGATCCCAGTCGAGATCGCCAGATACGAGCGGAGTTAACACGTCTGGAGCAACTGGCTCGGAGTCGCGGCTATTATCAGGCGATTATCAACAGCAGTTGGAACGAGGAAAAACTGACCCCCCGCTACCAAATCACCTTGGGACCTCAATTCATCATTCGCAGCCTGTCGTTGTCGGGAGGCTTTATGCCTGAAGATAACCAGTGGCAGGTGCTGGCCGTGGGTGAAGCCTTAAACGCTGCGCTGGTACTCAATCAGCAAGTTAAGCTGCGGCAATACATTGAAGCGCGCAGCTGCTTTTACAGCCTCTCGATCGATCATCGAGTCACGCTAGACGAGGCGGAGCAGGTCGGCGATGTTGATTTTCAGGTCATCGTGTCCGATCCCACTACCTTTGGTGAGGTTGAATTTATCGGTGCGGGCGATGCGAAACTAGAGTTTCTCGCCCGGGTCAGCGGTATCGACAGCGGCGATTGTTACCGTCGAGCCGACATCGATAACGCGGTGATCAGTCTGTTTGACACCGGTCTTTTTAGTCAGATTCGGCCTACCCTGACGCGAGGCGAGTCCGGCCAGGTAAATGTCACCTTCGGCTTGGAGTCGCGTAAAGACCGGACCCTGCGCGCCGGCTTGGGCTGGAAGAGTGATCAAGGTATCGGCGGTTCGGCCGGTTGGCAGCACAGAGATCTCTTTGGCGAAGCGCAAAGTTTGGCCTTGGGCCTAGCATTGCAATCTGCTCAGCAGAGCGCCACAGCCAATATGGTGATACCGAGTTTTCTTGATCGCCGTAACCGCCTCAATTGGGACAATGAAATAAGTTACGCTGAGGTTGCCGGGGTCGAATCGACCATATACTCCAGCATCGCGCGCTTGGCGCGCAAAGCCTCAACGCTGGACTATTATGAGTTTGGTCTCGGTGTCAGTCAGATCGACGAGACCAGCTATGGCGTCAGCGACCGCTATCGCCAGTTGCGCACCCCGCTCAGATATCTCCGTGACTCGGTCCAGGATCCGTTCAATCCTAGCCTTGGCTTGCGCACGTCCGTGGGCGCCGAGCCGGTCTGGGACATCGATGAAAAGTTCACGCCCTTCCTCTTGACCGGTGTTGATCTACAGTATTTTTGGTCGTTGAAGAAGCGCGCCACCTTTGCCAGCCGGGTCCGCTGGGATTCCCTCTGGTATGGTTCTGAGCTTGGGTCCACCCTGGCCAACATTCCGCAATCGGAATGGTTGAAGGCCGGCGGCAGCGCCTCGATTCGAGGCTATGGCTACCAGAGCATCCAGTTAGCCCAAAAGGAAATTACTGCCGAGAACCCCAGCAGCTTGGCCGCCGAGTTGCCGGGCGCGACGCAGCGTTGGCTACTGGTCAACGAGGCGCGGTTGCGCATCAATGACAGTTGGGGTGGCGTTGCCTTCTGGGATGTTGGGGCCTTGGGTGAGCGCGCCAGTTTAGACTCGCCTGAGCAGTGGTACCACGGTGTCGGGCTCGGCATTCGATATTTCACCCGTTTTGCACCGATCCGAATCGATCTGGCCTGGCCACTAAACCAGCGTGCGAGCGATGCCAACTTTCAGGTTTATGTCAGCCTAGGGCAGGCCTTTTAATGGCTATTCGTCTGCGCGCGGTGGCGCGTCACGGTTGGATCACGCTGCTGCGCGTGACGGTGTTACTGCTCATTGCGGTGCTGATGATCAGCGCCATGCTGGTCGGCACCGAGGGCGGTCGCATCGGCTTGATGACGCAAGGGGTTCACTTCTTGCGTCTGTGGTCGGGGCAAGATATCAGCGTCAGCGGGATCCGTTCGCCGGGCTTGGGTCAATGGCGCATCGGGCAAATCAAACTGGTCGGTCTAGCCGCGGCACCGACCATTCAAATGGATAACTTGTCACTCAGCTGGCAATGGCCTTATGCCGTGCAAAATCGCTGGTGGTTCGATGATATCGCCATCGGTCGGCTGCAAATGCAACTGGCCGAACCGGGCAGCGGCGCTGGCGCGAATCCATTCGCCCGTCTCATCGAGTTATGGCCCCGCTTACCCGCAGTGCGCATCGAAAATGTGGCCATTGGCGACATTAGCCTGGACCGACCTCGATACCCGACGCTGCATGCCACCCTGGCGGCGGAAGGCGAAATCAACTGGGGCGCATTACCGGCCCGGCTTGCCCTGTCGTTGACTGAGCCGGGCACGGCCAATAGCTATTCGGCCGAACTGTCGGCCGACGCCATAGATCGCTTCCGTTTGCAGGGTTCGCTGTTAGCACAGCCATCAACGGCCTGGGCCCGATGGCTGCGTTGGTCATTGACTGAACCGGCACAGGCCTCGTGGGATGCACGCATCGACTACAGCAACAGCGCGACGCTGCAGGTGGCCATTGATCAGTGGTCGCTGCCCTGGCGTTCTCACCGACTGGAAGCCAGCGGCGCGCTAGAGTATCGGATAGCGGACGGACGACTGACCTTCCTACCCGTCGACATCAGCCTTGATGGTAAGCCGGCTGCGCTGCTCGGCTGGATCGACCCGAACGACTCCGAGCTGTCTATCGAGATGACCGATTGGGTGCTCGACCCGTTCAGTGAATTTGCCGGTGTGGCAGAGTTGACCGGCCAACTCTCGATGCAGGCGCAGTGGTACGGCGGTTGGCGTCGACCACGCTTGGATGCCAAGGTGGGCGCCCAGGGTACATGGCAGGGCACACCCTTTGATCTGTCTATGACCAGTTTGGCGGAGGCAACGCGTCTGCGCCTAGAGACTGCCAAGCTCAGTCTGGGCAACAACCAGATCTCAGCCGTTGGCTTGATCGACTGGTTGTCCGATACCCTAGACCTGAGTTATCAGGGCCAACTGTTCACCGATCCGCTGTTTCAGGAACTGCTGCCCGCCAGCTTGGCTCAGCTTAGTTTGGGCGGTGCGGTAGCCGGCACCCTAAGTGGGTCATTCACCGACCCACGGGTTGCGCTCGACGCCCAACTGCAGGGTACGTGGCATGACGCACCGCTGCAGGCAAGCCTCTCCGGCACATGGGGTCAGGGGGAACTGAACCTGAGTGCATTTCAGTTGGAAACCGAGTTACTGCAAACCGGCGGCAGTTTGAATTATGTCTTAGCCGATCAGAGCTGGCGTGCCCAATTAAAACTGATCGACTGGCGCGCTGAATTGCTCGCGCGCCTGGGCGTCAGTTTGCCGGTCGCGTTTCGCGGCACCGGCTCTGGTGACCTGAGCGTCACCGGTCAGGGGCGTGCGGTCGACATCAGCGGTGACGTTCTTATTGAGGGTTTTTGGCAAGACTGGCCACTGCGCGCACGCCTGATCATTGCCAGCCTGCAATCGAGCCATCTTGAATTGGCAGCGTCCGAAGTGCAGCTGGGAACATCCCAGTTAGCCGGAGCGGGTAAAATAGATTGGCGTGAAAAAAGTTTCGACCTGAACCTAACCCATCAGGATTGGCCGTTGGCCATGCTGCGGCCGTGGTTATCCTTTTGGCCGCAGATACTCGATACCCTCGAGGGCGAGTTAACCGGGCAAACGAGCCTAACCGGCCCCTGGAACAAACCGGCGATTGGCACCGACAGCATCTTACACGGCCAGTGGTTCGAGCAACCGCTGACGCTCGCCTTAGTGACTCGCCCCGACGACAATTTGCACTGGAAAATCGATCAGTTTGAGGCTCAGTGGCTTGATGCTCGATGGTATTATCGGGGCGATTTCTGGCCCTATGAACTGACCCTAGACGGCGATGCCGAGCTGGAAGCCATCGCCAGTCGCCACTTGCCACTGCTGTCGCGTGAGTTTATCGGTGCTGAACGCGCCCTACCCGATACGCTCGATCTGCGCTTCGATGCCGATATTCGGCTCACCGGTCGCCTAACCGCACCGATCATCACCGGCGATGTCGATGCTCGCGGTCAGTTCGATCGCCAGCCCGTGGTGCTGCGCGCCGACCTGACCCAGCTCGATGTCGATCATGTCGATATTCGTGCGGCACAAGGGCGGTGGGCGGGCGGAGAATGGCAAATCGAGGGCCAATATCACTGGCGCTTAGAGCAAGCAGCCTTGACCGTGGCCACCCAAACACCCGATGCCCGACCCCTGGTGCCCTGGCTAAAGGCGGTGCTCGGCGAGTCAGTCGATCTGAGCACGCTGGATACTTGGCAAGGCTCGCTCGATGGCAAGTTAGAGCTCGACAATCGCACGGCCGATTGGCGCATCGACGGTGATCTGACAAGCGTTGGCACCCTATTAGAAGAACCCTATCGACTCCAATGGCAAGGCCAAGGCGCCTGGCAGGATCAGCTAGAACACCAGTTTAGAGGGCAATTGGGTGCCAGCGGTATCGAGGCTAGCCTGGTGACTGAGCAGCAAACGGTGACTGGAGCGATCTCGATTAAGGATCTCCGGTTTGCCCAGATCCGTCAGTTGGGCGCACCGGTCCCGGATGGTTTAACCGGGCAACTGAGCGCCGAGCTGACGCTGGCCGGCCCGTTGGCGTTGCCCGAATTCAAGGGCCAAGTCAGCAGTGTCGGTCGCTTAGGTCGGGATATCCGTACGCTGCCCTTTAGCGCGCAACTGTCCCTGAGTGGCAACCGTGAAAACTGGCGCGTCGCCGAAACACTGTTCGATATCCCCAATGCCCTCAGTTTGACGGTGTCCGGCCAGGGCCAAGGGCTAGACGGCGAACTGCTCTTTGAGGGTCGGTTACCGGACACAGCCTACTGGATCGATAACGCCGAAATAGGTCCTGGAATCGCGACCTTTAACCTGCAGGCCAGTGGCAATCTAGCTGCCCCACTGCTGTCCGGTGCCATCGACTGGCAAGCACAAAATTGGCCGATTAATATCAATGGCCAATTGCGTAGCGAGGCTGGTCGTTATCTTCTGAGCGGCTCGCTCAGTTCGGATGCTCAGACCCGGCTTAAGGTCGAACTCGGCACCGCTCGGGTGGCTCTATCCCAATGGCAGGCTCTAGTCAGCGAAAAGCTTTTTGCCGGAAGTGTGACAATCGACACCCCGCTGTCGGTGTTGGATCCGTTTTTTATCGATCAGCCCGACCAGCAAATCGGTGGCGAATTGGCCGGGTTACTGGAATGGCAAGGCAGCCTGTTGGCCCCATCTTGGTCTGGTAATCTGCAGTGGCTCAATGGTTTCTATGAACACGCCACTTACGGCACATTGATCAGTGATATTCATCTGGATCTGGCGGCCAACCAGGACACTTGGCAAATCGATGGTCGTGCACTGGATGGTGATCGCGGACAAATTCGCATTCAGGGTGATGTGCAATTTCTGCCGCAAGCGCAGCAATGGCTAGCTCACAAGATTGATCTCGGTGTCACCCTAAACAAGGCTGGACTGTTAAATCAGGCGCAGATGGACGCCACTGTGTCCGGTGCATTGCAGGCGACTGGTTCCTATCATCAGCTGCAGGTGGCCGGTAAACTTAATGTCGCACCGTTAAATATGCAGTCGGATTCCTTCCTCTGGGACGGCGCGCCGCAACTAAATATAGTGCAGGCGAATGGGGTAGCCAGCAAGTCTGCGCAAAAGCCGACCTATTGGCCCCAGGGCCGTTGGCAAGTCTCGGTGGTGGCGAATAACCGGGTCAACCTCTACGGTCAGGGTATCGATGCCGAGTTAGCCGGTACGCTGGAGCTAACGGATGATTTTTATTTGCCGCAAATCTCCGGTCAATTTGCCATCGTGCGCGGCAACTATGTGGGCTTTGGCAAGGCCTTTACCCTGACCGACGGCAATGTCCAAATTCAAAACAACCAGCTGGTACTGGACGTCAATGGGCTCTACAAAGAGCGCGATTTAGAGGTGGGTATCCGCATTAGCGGTACCCAGGATGCTCTTAGCTTGGTACTCAGTTCACCCTCCGGTCTGGGCCAAGATGAGCTGCTATCCCAGCTGCTCTTTGGCCGGCGAGTGGAGCAAATGAGTGTGATTCAAGCCGTGCAACTGGCATCGGTGGTCAACCGCTTACGTACCGGTGAAACCGGGCTCGATCTGATCGCCGCGACTCGCGACGAGCTGGCCCTCGATTCTCTGGTAGTCGACACCAAAAGCACCAGCTCAGGTGATGTTGCCTTTAATATCAGTGCCGGTAAATATGTTAATGAAAACCTCTATCTCGAGGTTGAACAGGGCGTCGGGACCGACCAGGATTTCCGCAGCAGCCTACAATATGAGCTGACACCGCGCACCTATTTGGAAGTCTACACGCAGGGAGAATTCGGGTCATTCAACAATAACGGCCTAGAATTAAACTGGTCAGTAGATTACTAGAGTGGTTTGCAATTCCAATAGCCTGCTTGCGTAGGCGGGCTAAAGTAACAATCTTCGAGGATATCCGTGCTATGTTTAAGACAGATTTGAGTACTCAGAGTAAGATAAAAACAATCTTTTCTGGCGTATTTCTAACCGCTCTAGCGGGGTACTTCTGTTATCAAGACCTTCTCGTGCCATTAACGGGCGGTATCTTTTATGCTCGCCAGGGCGTGGAAACTTTCCAAGACCAGGAGCCCGTTTGGTTTTGGGTGCAAACGGCATTTCAGGGCGGCTTCTTGACCTTGCTGCTGGGTTCCTTTGGATTGTTTTTTTTGGTCGCCGCGGTCAAAGGTGAAGGCAAGGTGGTATCGTTTAAAGGCGATTGATGACCCAAGCCAGCAAGCCCATGGCAAAGTCGATCGGTTGTTTTACAGCCTGTTAAGTGTTGAGGTAGGTTAGGAAATGTCACAGAATTATGTATCTAATCCGAAGCCCAAAAATCTAACCAGAAGAAGGCTGCTTAAAAAAGGGTCAGTAATGCTGTTCGGCCTGACTGCCATACTGCAAGCCTTTACCCGTCGCCTTAACGCAGAAGAAAACCCACAAATGACCTTGGCAACACTAGTGAACGTCTTAAAGTCGACCCAAAATGCAGTGTGTCAAACGGCCGCGGCTAAGCTGATGTTGTTGCACGAAAATAGCCTGGACTACGACTTGCATCTACGCAATGCCAACCTAAGCAGCATGCAAATCGAACACATCGCAGCCGCCATACAGGCGATTCATAGCCAGGGCGGGCCGGCCTTGCACTCGGTTAGCCTGAGTTATAATAAGGTATCCGATCAGGTCATGGTGAGTCTGGTTAAAAGATTGCCCCCGACCGTGACCGAGGTTGGTTTGGTACAATGTGGGCTGAGCGATTTGGGCGGTGAGGCTCTGTTAGCCTGGGCATTCGGAGCGACAAAATTACAGATCTTATGTGTTGAGCAAAACGCCTTTTCTCAACCCTTACGAGCAAAATTCAGCGCCTTAAGGCAACGACGGCCGGGCCTTTTAGTGGTTGTTTAAGAACACCGAAACGGAGCCGACTTTTGCCAGCGCAAGGTTAATCGCAGCCAAAATTATTTGCCACATCGTTCATACTTAACAACAACCGACTGTTGATTGATGCTCCAGTTGCAGTTCCGAAATTGATTTCGTTATCCACTTACAGAGGATCGCAGGTGCGGGTTTTTTTACAGCTGTTCTGGTTTTTCCGTCAAGAATGGCGTCGTTATGGCGTGGCGTTGGTCGCCTTAGTGGTGGTCGCATTCGCGACCATGGTGCCGCCCTGGATGATCGGTCAAATTGTCGATGCGTTGGTTGATGGCAGCGCAACCTGGCCGTTTTTGTACAGCCATATCGGCTGGATTTTGCTGGCCGCTATCACCAGCTACAGTCTGCGAGTTATCTGGCGTATTGCACTGTTCGGCGCCAGTTATAAGCTCGCCAATCAATTGCGCCAACAGCTGTTCGACCAGCTGAGCCGACAGTCACCCAACTTTTATCAAACCATGAAAACCGGTGATCTGATGGCCCGGGCCACCAATGATATTCAAGCCGTCGAGATGACCGCCGGTGAAGCCGTTTTGGCGCTGTTCGACGGTGCCTTTACCGGCTTGCTGGTGTTGCTGGTCATGACCCTGGTTATTTCTTGGCCGCTCACCCTGATCGCTCTCGTGCCCTGGCCGATCGTCGGTTACTTTATGTGGCGTTTTGGCAAGGAGCTGCATCTGTCTTTTAAGGACGCTCAGGCGCGCTTCAGCGATCTCAACGATGATGTACAAGAAAGTATTTCGGCCTTGCGGTTGACTCGCGCTTTGGGTCGGGAGGGGGTCGAGCAGGTCGAGTTCAACCGGGTTGCCGCCCGAGCCAATCAAGCCAATCTGGCGGTTGCCCGCACCGACAGCAAGTACGATCCGGCGATCCAGTTGGGCATTGGTTTCTCCTTTTTACTCAGTATCGCCGGCGGGGCCTATTATATTAACCAGGACGTTCTGACCCTGGGCCAGTTAACCAGCTTTAATCTCTATCTGGGTTATATGATCTGGCCGATGTTTGCCATCGGCTGGTTATTAAACCTGGTGGAACGCGGTCAGGCGGCCTACACGCGGATCGCGGATTTGTTTGCCATGGCGCCCGACATCAAAGATGAGGGCACTCTGAACTCGGTCGTGCTGCCCTCGATCGAGTTTGCGATCGACGAATTTCGCTTCGCCCAGGCGCCGCGTCCGACCCTGAAAGATATTCATCTGACCTTGTCGGCGGGCCAGACCTTGGGAATAGTCGGCCACACCGGTGCCGGTAAATCGACCCTAATCAATCTATTGGTGCGCATGGCCGAGCAAGAGGGTGCGCAGATCCGCATTGGCGGACACCCGGTGGCGAACTTCAGCCTCGCCAACTTACGCGCCCACATCGCCACCGTGCCACAAACGCCCTTCTTGTTCTCCGCGACCATTGCCGAAAATATCGCCCTGGCGCGGCCCGAGGCAAGCCAGGCCGACATCGAAGCGGTGGCTCAGATCGCACAAATACACGATGACATTGTGCGCTTTTCGGATGGCTATCAGACCGCCGTCGGGGAGCGCGGAGTCACCCTATCGGGCGGTCAAAAGCAGCGCTTGGCGATTGCTCGCGCGCTGTTGCAAGATGCACCGATCCTCATTCTCGATGATGCGCTGTCTGCCGTGGATGTTAAAACCGAGCAGTCCATTTTGAATCATCTGCGCGTGGCGCGCTGCGGCCGTACCACGCTTATCGTCTGTCATCGGCTTTCGGCCGTGGCCACGGCCGAGCAAATTGTCGTACTCAGCCAAGGCGAGATCGTCGAGCAGGGTGACCATCTGACGTTGCTGGCGCAAAGGGGTTGGTATCGCAAAATGTTCGATTACCAACAGCTCGAATTGGCCGTGGAGGAGGGGCGATGAAGAGCACCTTTATGCGCCTGCTCGACTATGCCCGGGTTTATCGCAAGACCATTGTCGAGGCCTTTTTGCTGCTCCTGTTGGCCACCAGTGCCAGTGTGCTCGGTCCCTATTTGATTAAGGTCTTTATCGATGACTATCTGCGACCGACCAACTGGGATATGCCAGCGATTTGGACCCTAGCGGCCATCTATACTTTGTCGCAGTTGATTGGCGCGGGCACCTACTATTTACAAGCGATGCGCTTTAACCGTATTGCCCTCGACGTCATCCAAACCTTACGCGAGCAAGTCTTTGCGCATGTATTGACCTTGCCCATTGCTTACTTCGACAAGGTCGCGACCGGCAGTCTGATCAGTCGGATCACCAACGATACCGAGGCGATCAAAGACCTCTATGTCAACGTGATCTCGGTATTTGTGCAAAATAGCGTGCGGGTCTTGGGCATCCTCATCGCCATGGCAATCCTGGATCTGCGCCTGATGGCGATCTGTGCCACCTTGGTGCCGATTGTCCTGCTGATTATGTGGACCTACCAAAAACTCTCCACACCGATCTTTCAGCGCGTACGCAGTTTGCTCAGCGACATTAACGCCCGGCTCAACGAGAGCATTGAAGGGATGGCGGTTATCCAGCTGATGAATCAGCAAAAGGCGTTTCAACAAGCGTTTAAACGAACCAGTACCGATCATTATCGAGCCAAGATTCGCAATCTGGTGATCGATGGTTTTCTGTTGCGCGCCCTGATCGATCTGGTCTATCTGTTGTTGTTGTCGGCCCTGCTGTTTGGTTTTGGTGTGATCGAGCTGAGCTCGACCGGGACGATCCAGATCGGGGTGATCTATGCCTTTATCAACTATTTGGGCACTGTTACCGAGCCATTGATCGACATGACCTCTCGGCTCAATATGGCTCAGCAGGCGTTGGTCTCGGCCAGTCGGGTCTTTGCCTTGCTCGACGAACCGAGTGTCGCCCCTATTACCAGCCCGCAGGCACCGCAGGGTATCGATATTCGCTTCGACGTGCCCTCGTTCAGTTACGATGGCGTGCAGCCGGTGTTAAGCGCTATTGAGTTTGAGGTCGCCGGTGGGGATTTTATCGGCATAGTGGGCCACACCGGTTCGGGCAAGAGTACCTTGATGGCCTTGTTGATGGATTTCTATCGGCTCGAGGTGGGCAGCATCTCTATTGGCGGTGCCAATATAGCCACGATGGATACGCTGACTCGAACCGGCTTGGTCGGCTTTGTCCAGCAGGACCCCTTTATCTTTGCCGGGACTATCGCCGACAACATTCGGCTCAATCTGGATTTGACCGATCAGCAAGTGATCGAGTCGGCGCAGCAGGCCCAACTGCACGATGCCGTGATGGGCTTTTCCGATGGCTACCAGACGGTGCTGACCGAACGCGGTAAAAACCTCAGCACCGGCCAACGGCAGTTGCTCAGCCTGGCCCGCACCCTGGCGCGGAAACCGAAGATCCTCATTCTCGATGAGGCCACTGCCAATATCGATAGCCACACTGAGGCGCTGATTCAGAAGTCTCTGATGCGTTTACGCGGTCAAGTCACGCTCATTGCCATCGCTCATCGCCTGAGCACGGTGCGCGACGCCGATCGACTCTATGTCTTGCACCAGGGCCATATCCAGCAGCAGGGCAGCCACCGTGAGCTGATGGCAGCAGATGGACTGTACCAGCACATGTATCAGCTGCAGCAGCAGAAGGACCCCTTTGCGCTGATTGATGGCTAGGTGTCATCGCGCCCCCGGCTAGGACCCTGTAAGTCGCCTGCGTGCCATGCTGCCTAGCCAGTGCGGAAGTTTATTTGGCGTGCAAGAGTCGATCGAGATAGCCCATGGCAAAGGCTGAGAGTACAAAGGTGATGTGAATAAGCAGATACCAGAGGATCTTCTCATTGTCGATATTGCTTACATTCATAAAGACTTTGAGCAGATGGATCGACGATATTGCCACGATTGAGGCGGCGACCTTGTTTTTCAGGCTACCGTGATCCATCCGGCCGAGCCAGGATAGTTTCTCGCTGTCCTCATCTATATCCAATTTGGACACGAAGTTTTCGTAACCGGAAAACATCACCATGACCACCAAGCCGCCAACCAGCGTCAGATCGATAAGCGATAGTATGACCAGAATAAGGTCGACTTCGTTAATCGAAAAGACAATTGGAAAGACATGAACGACTTCCTGGAAAAATTTAATGGCCAAGGCCACCAAGATCAGGCTGAGGCCAAGATACACGGGGGCCATTATCCAGCGTGAAGCATACATCAGTCGTTCGATAAAACGTTCCATAGCCAGTTCCAGTTCCAGTAAGAGTTAAAACTGAAGAATATAGCATGCAAGCTGAGCCGTCATGAATTAGTCATCACTTTGAGGTAGGTCTTGGCGAAATATTTGGTTAGAAGCTTGGCGGGGCATCTGTTGAGGGCCTAACCGCCAGCCAGTATCTCCTCACCCCCGGCATGCGTGCGCAACCAACCCCAAATGCGCCGCGTTGAGCGATCGATGGCCGGTGCGCCATAGAAACCATGGCGACTGGCATCGTGTATCTGCAGGTAGTCTGGGTGTTTGGCGCGGGCTGCCGCCGCCTTACGTTGCCGGGCCGCTCTATCCTGGGCCGGCTCATTGCCCATATAGAGGTCCAGAATCGGAATGCTCAGCCGGCCAACATAGTCGGCCAGATCGGGTCTAAGGGCGGGTGCCTGAAAGAGGATCAAGGCATAACCTAGGGCCTCTTCGGGCGGCATCCGCTCGGCCAGATAGCGACTTGCCCAATAGGCGCCAGAGCCATAACCGAGCACAGCAATATTATAGTTGCCCTGCTCATTGAGTTGTTGAATACCACTGGTGATACGCGCCATAACCCGCTCTTGCCATTGCTCATCGGTTTCCACCAGCAACTCCGGGGCCGAATCTGCGGCCACCGGTTGCCAAGCGATGGCGTCTCGTTGCGGGGTAGGTAGCGGGATCGACAGGGTACTCCAACCGACCACCGGCAAATAGGTTCGGCTCTGTTGCAACAGAAAAGGATAATCCGGTGTGTGACCGGCATCGTGTAATATCAGCAACCCGCCTTCAGGGGATCCCGTTTCCTGCTCCATGCTAAGGGCGAAAAAGCGTTCAGACGGGGTGCTAAGTTCGATTACCTGATCGCCTTGGAGGCTGTTCTGATAGTGTCTGGGCAGCTCTTGATTGCGCTGCAGACCTGCCATAGGGTCGGTCTCTGCGAACGCCATGGCATTCGCTGCGAGCAGCCCAACTAAAAATAAACTCCACTTAACGGTCATTGGAAATTGACCTCACCTTGAGACTCACTAGAATGGTCGCTCCTTTATGCCGCCGAGGCCGCCCTTCGATGTCTAATTTTGTCATAGCTCCATCCATTTTGTCCGCCAACTTCGCCCGTTTGGGAGACGATGTGGATCATGTCCTCGCGGCCGGTGCCGACTGGGTGCATTTTGATGTAATGGACAATCACTATGTGCCCAATCTGACCATCGGCCCGATGGTCTGTCACGCCTTGAGAAAGCACGGCGTTACCGCGCCAATCGATGTGCATCTCATGGTCTCCCCAGTAGATCGGCTGATTGGCGATTTTATTGAGGCCGGCGCGTCAATGATTACCTTTCATCCGGAAGCCAGCGAGCATATCGACCGCTCTTTGCAGCTGATAAAAGATGCCGGTTTACAGGCTGGCCTGGTGTTTAATCCGGCGACGCCGCTGCATTATCTGGATTACGTGATGGACAAGATCGATATGATTCTGATCATGTCGGTCAATCCGGGTTTTGGCGGGCAATCCTTTTTGCCATCGACGCTCGACAAGCTTCAAGCGGCCCGAGCACGGATCGACGCCAGTGGCCGGCCAATCCGGCTTGAAGTGGATGGCGGCGTCAAGGTTGACAATATCCGCGCCATCGCCGAGGCCGGTGCCGATACCTTTGTCGCCGGTTCGGCCATTTTTAACGCCGACGATTACCAAACAGAAATTGCCAAAATGCGCGCCGAGCTGGCACTGGCGCGCTAGCTCTCAGCCATTCATCGTACGCTCTGCAACGTCCTCGCCTGCGCGAGGCGGGCGTTGCGCTCAGTCAAATAGTAAGGACGACCCCGTGGAAGAATTATTGGTTTTTGATCTCGATGGTACCCTGCTCGATCCGTTCGAAAAACTTTCGGCGGTAACCCGTAAGGCGCTGTCCGAATTGGATCGGTTGGGTGTTAACTGGACCATCGCGACCGGTCGTATGCCCCACGGTGCGCGCGAGTCCTTGCCCGATGTGCATTTTAACCATCCTCAGGTGTACAAAAACGGCGTATTGCTCTGGGATCTGAATGCCGACAAAATCATCAGTAAAATGCCCATGGACCAAGCAGAGGTTATCGAAGTCTGCACAAGGTTGCATCAGCACGGCATTAATCCCTGGATCAATACCATCGACCACGAAGATATCATCGGTGCCATTATTGCCGGTGTCTCGACGCCAAGAGAGAAGAAGTGGGTCGATTTTTTAAATTCCAAGGACATTACCGTACAACAACAGCCCGACTTTTCCGATATTCGCGACCATGTCTTGAATATCTTTGCCGCAACCGATAATCCGGCCGTATTGGGTATGGCCGAAGCGCTGGCCGATTTGCCTGGCGTGGCGGTGTTTGCCGGTCATGACATGTATCACAGCGGCGGCTATTGGATGGATATTCACCATGCCGGCGGCACCAAGGGCGACGCGGTTAAAATTATTCAAAAACAGCTGGGGGCACGCAAAATGATCTGCTTCGGCGACTCCGATAACGATCTATCGATGTTTCACCTGGCGGACGAGAGTTATGCCATGGGGCAAGGCCTGGACGAACTCAAGGCCATCGCCACCGCCACCATCGGCTCCAATGTGGATGACGGTATTGCCCATTTTCTTGCCGCTCGCTATGGCTTCGAGCTTTAGTTAGGGCCAAATCAGCAACCCTAGCGTTATCACCCTGCACGCCAGCCGGCGTGCACAGCACACCTGAGGTAAACCATGAACACCACCCTGCGTGCCCATTTGGCACTGTTACTGGCGATGATCCTGTGGGGCAGTTCCTTTATTGCCTTAAAGATTACGGTCAATGAAATGTCGCCGATGATCGTTGTCTTTTTACGGATGGCCATCGGCACCGTGGCCTTTCTGGTGGTCTGGCCCTGGCTGCGCCATGGCTTTGTCTATCAGAGTGGTGACTGGAAGTTTTTGCTTGGCATGGTGCTGTTTGAACCCTGCCTCTATTTTCTTTTTGAATCGCAGGCGCTGCGCTATACCAGTGCCGGTCAAGCGGGCATGGTGACCGCCATGCTGCCCCTGATGGTGGCCATTGCGGCCTATTTTTTCCTCGGTGAGCGCAATAATCTGAAGCAGTGGTTCGGGTTTCTCATCGCCGTGGCCGGGGTAATCGCGATGACCCTGACGGGTGACAACTCCGCTCAAGCACCCAATGCCATCCTCGGGAATTTTCTCGAGTTCCTCGCCATGGTCATGGCGGTTGGCTACACCCTGTTGGTCAAGCACCTGGTGAAACGCTATTCCGCCTTTGTCTTAACCGCGCTGCAAAGTTTTTCTGGGGCCATCTTCTATCTGCCGCTCGCGCTGTTATCGGATTGGCCCAGCCAGATTTCGCTCTCGACCATGGGCTGGTTGCTCTATCTCGGCCTGGTGGTTACCTTAGGCGCCTACGGTCTGTATAACTTCTCCCTAGGCTTTGTAAAGGCTTCGACGGCGGCCGGCTATGCCAATCTGCTGCCGGTCTTTACGCTGTTATTTTCCATGTTGATCCTAGGCGAGCGATTGACGCTGATCCAGTGGATCGCTATTTGCGTGGTCTTCGTCGGTGTTTATCTCAGCTACGAGCGGCGCTCGATTATCCCCAAAGAAGTTCCGCCCGGCATCACCGGCTAGGCGGCAGTTAGGTCTTCAAAACTGTGCGCTTGCACTCAGAATTGATCTCGCTCCACTGGCATCCTGTTTTTATTGAGTCGGTCAGGGGGGCGGGGCATGAAGAGAGCGATCGTAAGTTGGGTTGCGCCATGGCTATTGGTCGGCTGCAATCTATTGCTCGAGCCACCCCAGGAGGCGTCGCAGGCTTCTGCCAGCGGCGCCAGTCAAACCAACCCAACGGGTGGAGCGCTCATCACCTCCTTGAACGTTACCGCCGGCACCACACCCAATGGCGACTTCCCGGTTGCCGCTCGGGTCCAGATGCGCGCCGTCGTCGGGTCTCAATACGAGCTGCGCCTCAATGGCGAGTTACTCGAAAGTGGCAATATGCCGACCGAGGCTGTCGTGGCTGGCCCGTTCTCAGGCCTCACCAGCAACGATAATATCCGCCAAACCTACCTGACCTTTGCCCAGGCCGGCGCCAATGTTGTCGAATTAACCATTATCAAGGACGGACAACGTGACAGCACTGAACTCAGCCTGGACATCGGCAACCAGTGTTCTGGGCTCAATGAGAATTTTTTTGCCAATCAGGTACAGAGCAGCTTCAATAGCTGTACCGGTTGCCATACTGAGCAACCGGACAACAGCTCGTTTGCGGCACTAAAACGTTGGGACAAGATTCGCGCTGCATCAGAGCGATATTTCGTCGCCCACGTCGCGGCCCAGTTCGATGCTTGGCCACAGGCCGTCGGCGGGGCATTGGTGCACTCGGGCGGGGAACGCTGGGTGCCGGGATCGGCAGAGCATCTGCGCGCAATAGAGCTGTTGTATCGGATGGCCAGCGATTTCAGTTGCCCCGCCTAAAAGCCCGATAACGCCTAGGCTTGATCTAAGCTGGCAATATAGAGCTCTTCGACCTTGGTGCGCGCCCAAGGCGTTTTGCGCAGGAACTTCAGGCTCGATGCAATACTGGGGTCATCGGTAAAGCAGCGGATATTGATCCGTTGCCCCAATTCTTCGAAACCATAGCGGGCCTCTAGTAGCGTCACTATGGTTTTCAGGCTAATGCCCTCTAATGGGTCCTTACTCATCGGCCGGACGCGCCTCAGGGGCGTCAACTGGCTTGTCGATGGCGCGTTTGACGCGAATCGCTCGACCGTCCACCTGGGCATTATTGAGCTGATGGATGGCCTTCTTGGCATCGATAGCCTTGGGCATTTCAACAAAACCAAAGCCCTTGTGTTGCCCGGTCTTAACATCATTGATGAGGGTGCAATACTGTACCTGACCAAAGGCTTCGAACATGCCTTGCAGCGTTGCCTCGGTGGTGACCTTGCTTAAATTACGTACCAATATTTTCATGCGGAAGTCCTAAAGAGTGGCGTGGGCAGGCCAGCCCGGTTAATTGAAGGGCCTATTGTCGGACACTGTTACCCAGTATAGCGATTTCGGTCCGCTTACGCGCATACCATTAAGCCTAGTCGATAAATGGCTGCGCAGCCTGCTACGCCGAGGTTGGCAGTGTGGCCTCGGGAAGGTTTTTTTTGAGCCAATAGAGAGTATGACCGGGAGGGTAGTTGTCGAGCTGGCCACTCACCTGGTAACCCAAGTTCTGGTAGAAAGTTGGTGCCTGAAAACTGAAGGTCGTGACCTTCGCCCATTGGCATTTGCGCGCGATAGCAGCGGTCTCGGCTTCGAGCAACAGCAGGCTGCCCAGACCATTGTGGCGATGCGCCTCGGTGACCCAGAGGTAATCGATCGACAGCCAGCCCCAAAAGGTTTCCCCAACCAGGCCGGCGATAATCTGCTTGTTTTGGTCAAGCGCATAGACATCGAGCGGTCGCCCACCTTTGGAGCGCATTTCTTTGTGCCAAGACGACTGCCCATCATTGTAGGCGCGCAGCGCCAGTAACACCTTTTCTCGGCGCTTGGCATGAGCCCGGTGATCGATCAAAATCTGTAGGTCATCGGTCATGCTCTGGCCTCCTATCCTCTGATTCAGTCTTGGAATACTTCGCGCAGTACCAGTTCGCAGGCACCTAAGGTGTGGTAATCACACTTAGCCCCAGCGGCACTCTTGATGTCGCTCTGCTTACTGTTGTCGGCATTGAGTACCCGATACCAGGCGCCGTGCTGATGATCGATAAAGTGCGCCCAGCTGTATTGCCACAGTTGATCGTAACAACGCCAGTATTTTTCGTCACCGGTGGCCTTCGCCAACAGGGCGGCCGCGGCGAAACTTTCCGCCTGGACCCAAAAATACTTATCGTCATCACAGATTGCGCCGTCAAGGTCGAAGCCATAAAAGAGGCCACCGTTTTGCTCGTCCCAGGCTATTGCCCAAGCCCGATCGAACAACTCTTGTGCGCGCGCCAGCAGCCAAGCTTCGGGCCGGTGTTTGTGAACCATCAATAAGAGCTTGGTCCATTCGGTCTGGTGACCGGGCTGAAACCCCCAGGGTCGATAGAGGTTCTTGGCGTCGTCCCGGTTGTAGTCCCAATCGATCGACAGATCGGCGTTAAAGTGTTCCCAGATCAGACCATTGGACTTACCCGCCTGTTCGACGGCGATCTTGTGGGCCAACTGATAGGCGCGATCCAAAAACTGCTCATCCAAGGTCGCCTCATAGGCCAGGATCAGGGCTTCACAGCAGTGCATGTTGGCGTTCTGACCACGATAACTGGACACCGTCTGCCAATCGGCGGAAATCTCATCGGCATAGAGACCTATATCGGCCTGCCAGAAATGTTGCTCTAACAGCGACCAGGTGTGATAGACATCGGCCCGGGCGCTCTCATCCCCAGCCTTTAAGACCGTGGCAAACGCCAGTAAGACAAAGGCCAGGCCGTAACATTGGTTGGTCTCGTCGGTAGGCCCGTTCTTATCTAAGGTCCAGCTATAGCCTTGTCGATCATTCTGCCAATGGGTGGCGCGCAGATAGTCCAGTCCGTGGTGCCAGAGATGCTGGTATTCGGCGCGGTCAAATAGGGCGTCAGCCTTGATATAGTTAAAGATCATCCGGCAAGAACTGACCAGATGCTTTTTGTCGCCGTCAAAGGCGACCCCGGAATCGAGAAAGTTCTGCTGAAACCCGCCCATGCTATCTTTTATATTTGGCTGATAAAAATCGAGGATGGTTTGGATATGGGCCGTTAAAAATTCAGCACTGCGGAACTTGGGTGCTTGCGACATGGGGTGTACTCCGATTTTTTTAAGCCCTCGACAAGGCACCGTGCCCGATCGAGAGCAAGATATTGGTCAGTCTTCTGGCGCTAGATCATCGAGCGTGGGCAAGGCCGTAAAGGCGCCCTGACGGGCCACGGTAAAGGCTCCGCATTTACTGGCAAAGAGCACCAACTCTTCGAGCTTCTCCTGATCGCCCAGGGTCTTGCGGATATCACCCTGCTCGCTTAAGGCAAACAGAAAACCACCGGTAAAGGCATCACCGGCGGCCGTGGTATCGACGACGGTGGTCTGCGGCGGGGTAATTTCAGAATATACGCCCTTGGCCAGAACCTTGATGGTATTGCCGCCATCGGTGATCAAGACGGTTTTAACGCCTTGCGCGATGGCCGCCTGTACGAAGGCTTTTTCGCCGGCCGGCTCGAGATAATCGAGTTCGTCTTTGGACACTTTAATCAGATCGACCTGGCTAAAGCAGTCGGTAACCGCCTTTATGTCGGCTTGGCCATTGGGCCATAGATTGTGGCGCAAATTAACGTCAAAACTGACCAAGCAGCCTTGATGACGGGCCTTGGTGATGGCCACGCGAGTGGTCTCGGCAATCGCCGTGTCGGTCAGGGTATTGGAACAGAAATGGAAGATATCGGTATCGATGAACCAGCGGTCTTTCACATCGAGCGGGGTGAGCAGCAGGTCGGCGGTGTTGGTGCGGAAAAACTCAAACGACCGCTCACCCTGATCATCGAGAAAGACGAAGGCCAATGCCGTTTTGGCACTCGGGTGCAAGACCAGGTTTGTGGTGTCGACCTGGTAATCTTCCAATGCCTGCTTAATAAATAGGCCAAAGGTGTCGTTACCCACCTGGCCGGCAAATGCCGCTTCGCCGCCGAGCTTGCTGATTGCGACGGCCACATTGGCCGGTGCGCCACCTGGAAATTGACGGAATTCGGGTATGCGAATGGGTCCTTCCTGTTTGGCGCCGGTGTTTAAAAAATCGATCAGGGCTTCGCCGAAGCAGGTAACTGTACCCATTGTTGTGTCTCCAGGTGTGTTAGATAGTGTGTCGAAAGGTGATGCGCAGTGTACCGTGGGATTTTTATACTGAACAGGCCTTAAGGCTTATAAAAGCCTGTGTAAATCATTTAGGCCAGCGCTGACGCTGGTTATTTTGACCTAAAAGTTGCCATTTCGCCAAGCTTGCGCGAGGGTGCAAGCACTCTAAAAATAAAAACTGGTGACCCTGTGCAACCCTTTTCCGTACTCGATCTATTTAAAGTGGGTATTGGCCCATCCTCGTCTCATACCCTGGGGCCCATGCGGGCTGCCGGCCGCTTTGTCGACGGTCTGACGCAGCAGAATCTGCTCGCCAGGGTGGCGCATGTACGGGTCAATCTCTATGGCTCACTGGCCCTAACCGGCATCGGTCATAGCACCGACAAGGCCATTATTCTTGGCCTGCAGGGCCTGGATGCGGCCACCATCGAGCCGGACTTGGCTGAACAGCTGTTCCAAGCAACGCGGGTCAAAAGCGAGCTGTTCTTAGCCGGGCACCGGCTGATCCCATTTAATGTTAGTGACAGTATCCGCTTTATGGGCGATATCTTTTTACCCGAGCATCCCAATGGCATGCGCTTCAGTGCCCTGGATGTCGCCGGCATCGAGCTGTTGGCCGAAACCTGGTATTCGGTTGGTGGGGGGGCCATTGCCAATGAGCTGGCGAAAAACTCGGCCCAGCGCGATCTGTTGCAGGAGTTCCCCGATCCTCGGCTCTATCCATTTCGCAATGGCGATGAGTTACTGCACCAGTGCACCGGGCACCACCTAAGCATTGCCGAGGTCATTCGCGACAACGAAATGGCTCTATTGGCTACTCCGGCATCACTCCTGGTCTGGGTCGATTCGATCAGTCAAACCATGTTGAGTTGTATGCAGCGGGGCATGAGTTTGGAGGGAGCCTTACCCGGTGGCATTAAGGTGCAGCGGCGCGCCAGTCGCATGGCGCAAGCGCTGCGTCAACGGCCAAACGATGATCTAAGCGCAATAGATTGGGTTACCGTTTATGCCCTCGCGGTGAATGAGGAGAACGCCGCCGGTGGCCGCGTGGTAACCGCCCCCACCAATGGCTCTGCCGGCGTGATTCCGGCGGTGATGGGCTATCTGAAATACCATCGTGAGGATCTGCTGGCCAACTGGTTGCAAACCTTTTTACTGACCTGTGCCGGCATCGGTTGGCTGTACAAACGCAATGCCTCAATCTCGGCGGCCGAGATGGGCTGCCAAGGTGAGATCGGCGTCGCCAGTTCGATGGCTGCAGCCGGCATGGCCGCAGTCTTGGGCGGCACCCCGGAGCAAGTTGAACACGCCGCTGAAATTGCCATGGAACATCATCTGGGCATGACCTGTGACCCGGTTGCTGGGTTGGTTCAGGTGCCGTGCATCGAACGCAATGCCTTCGGCGCGGTCAAGGCTATGCAAGCGGCCCGGATGGCCCTGAGCGAGCCGGGCGACCATTGTGTGTCACTGGATGAGTGTATCGAAACGATGCGTCAAACCGGCGAAGATATGACCAGCAAATACAAGGAGACCGCCCAAGGCGGCCTCGCGGTCAATGTTGTGGTCTGTTAGGCCCAGAGGCGTTAGTTTTCCACCACCAGGGTGCTCGGCCGAGCGAAGCAGTAGTCGGCCCCATCGCTCTCGCTAAAGGCAAAGTCGCTGGTCACGTCCCGGCCATCGTTGCTGTCAGCATCGATAGCCTTTAGGCTTGTGATATAGCTGCGCAGCACAGAGCTATCGCTTGCGGCCAAGGCGGCCACGGTAGTGGCGCCACTGTGGTCGGCACTGTAGATATAGTCGAGCATGGTGCCGGTGCGTGGTGCCGTCAGCGCGCTGGCATCGACCTTGGCGAGAAAGCTGGTACGCCGGGTGGTTAGGTTGCCGGCATCTAGGTCGAAAGCGGCGCTGGCATCGCCGGCGTTGTGGCAGTTAACGCAGTTCTCGGCGAGCACCGGATTGATATAATCGCTGTAATAAAGATAGCTAGTCTGGCAACCGGGTACGGTAAAGCGAATATCATCGAACAGATAGGAGACGCTGTTGCCGTTTGGCCAAATCACGTCAAAGTCGAGTATCAGACGATAGTCGCCAGGGTTGTCTGCCTGCAGACGCGCGTCTTCACCGGTGGCCAAGTTATTGAAAAATTGGCTATCGTTAATGCCCGACACCATGCTTTCGATAAGGTCATCGATCACCTTGGGCGCCGAGAGACCGCGTGTATAGGTGGGCACGATGCCGTCCTTGGAGCGGCGGCTGAGGGCGGTAAAATCGACCGTTACCAGTGCAGTCCAGTCGTCGTCTTCACTGTTGGCGGGTGTGTTATCCCGATAGACCACCGAATAGGCCGGCGCGTCGATCGGATCGAAGACTTCTTTAGTGGTATTGGGGTCCCAAAACTGGTCGCCGACCCGCGAGTTGGTCTCCGGCCCACAGCCAAGCAGTGAGACTACTACTAAGCCGACGCCAAGCCGGTTAATACAAGAGTGTTTTGTCATGGCTGATCATTCAAATTTGAATAGGGAAAAACAATAGTAGAGAATCTGGGCGTCAATATATTGAACAGGGTCTAATTTTCACCACTTGGCGAGCAAAAAATAACTGCCCTATTTGGGCATTATTTGACCCTATTGAGGTTTTTATCATCAGACTGACAAATATATGTAGCAATTTTGGCCCGAGAGTGGCAAAACAGCCGTATAAATCTATTCATCCTTTCAATAATAGAAACCTTTGGAGCAACACTATGAAAAAGTTAGCCATTACTTTATTCACCGGCCTCATGGTCAGTGGCGCGATGGGCGCCGATATCGCCGCTGGCAAAGCCAGTTCCATGATGTGTGCCGCATGCCACGGTGCCAACGGCATTGCCATTGTGCCGATGTATCCAAATTTGGCCGGCCAGAACGCGGCCTATTTGGAATCGGCTTTGAAAGCCTATAAGTCACAAGAACGCAAGGGCGGCAGCGCCGCTATGATGTGGGGCATGGCCGCCTCACTGAATGATGAGTCTATCGCGAACTTGGCGGCTTACTATTCCAGCCTGAGCCCGACTGGCAAGTAATTCCCGCCCCACCGAAATGGCGCCCACCTGTGGGCGCCATACATCCACAAAAGCTGTGGATAACTTTGGGGGTAACCCTTGAGCAAATGCCTTCAAGCCCCACCCTTCCTGCCTTAGTGCAATCTGCACGATTTCTGAACGTCTTCGCCACAATGCCCAGAAATAAAGGGTTTGAGTAATTTTCAAGTGTTTTATGTTAGGTCGGTTAAAGTTTTTTGCTTGCTTTTGCCGAACGAAGCGAAAATGTGCATAACCGAAACCTGTTGACCCTTTGTTTTACCGGTGCGGCCCTAAAGTCAAGTGTTTATCATGGCAATGTTCAAGGTTCAAACGCAGTTTGGCTATTATCTTTGCCAGCCTTTTCGCATTACACTAAGCCCCTGTAAATAGCGCTAGGGTTCCCATTATGCATTGCCCCTTCTGTAACGCCCATGACACCAAGGTCATCGACTCGCGCCTGGTCGCTGAAGGCGAGCAGGTGCGCCGTCGTCGAGAGTGTAATAGCTGCGGAGAACGGTATACCACCTATGAAACCGCCGAGCTGGTGATGCCGCGCGTGATTAAACAGAACGGTAATCGCGAACCCTTCGATGAAAACAAGTTACGTTCCGGTCTCCTGCGCTCGCTGGAAAAACGTCCGGTTTCGGTCGAAGCTATCGAAGCGGCCTTGACCCGCATTAAGCAGACGCTGCGCGGCACCGGTGAGCGGGAATTGCCCTCGCGCCAGCTGGGTGAATTTGTTATGGCGGAGCTGCGCCTGCTCGACCCCGTCGCCTACGTGCGCTTCGCGTCGGTGTATCGCAGCTTTCAGGATCTCAACGAGTTTCGCAGTGAAATCGATCGACTGGAGAAAGACGATTGAGCGAGCCATTGCCCGCCCGCGATGCCTTCTGGATGGCCGAGGCCCTCAAGCTGGCCGAACAGGGGCGCACCACCACCACGCCCAACCCGAATGTCGGCTGTGTGATCGTGAAAGACGATCAGCTGATCGGCGCCGGCTACCATCAGCGTGCCGGTGGCCCGCACGCCGAAGTGCATGCGCTGCTGCAAGCCGGGTCGGCGGCGACCGGCGCGACCGCGTACGTCACGCTCGAACCCTGTAGCCATCAGGGCAAAACCCCACCTTGTGCCGATGCCCTGATTGCCGCCGGCGTGGCGCGCGTAGTCTGTGCCCTGGTGGACCCGAATCCGCAAGTTGCCGGCAAAGGTTTGGCGGCGTTGCGTGCCGCGGGCATTGCCACCGAACACGGTGTTTTGGCCAGCGCGGCAGAGCAGTTAAATCTGGGTTTCCTCAAGCGCATGCGCACTGGCCGGCCGCGCGTGATCGTCAAACTGGCCGCCAGCTTAGATGGTGCAACCGCCATGGCCAGTGGCGAGAGTCAATGGATTACCGGACCTGAGGCGCGCGCCGATGTGCAGCGCTGGCGCGCCCAGTCCTGCGCTATCTTGACCGGTGTCGATACGGTGCTTGCCGATGACCCGGCGCTGACCGTGCGCTTGCCCGACTGCAGTCGCCAACCGCTGCGTCTGGTGCTCGACAGCCACGGACGAATTCCGCTCGATGCGCAACTCTTGCGTATGCCCGGCACAACCCTGGTGTTGCATGGCGAGCATCTGGCGGCCGAACGGGTTGCCGCGCTGCAACAGGCGGGCTATCGCCCCGTGGGGTTGCCCCTAGTCGACAACCGGATCGATTTGAATGCACTGCTCGACTGGGCCGGGCACGAGCAGCTCAATCAGCTTTGGGTTGAGGCTGGAGCAACCCTGGCCGGTGCCCTGATCGGGTCGGGCAACACCGATGAAGTGATGCTCTATCAGGCACCCCTATTTCTCGGCGCGCAAACGCGCCCGATGCTGGCCAATCAATGGCACAGCCTGGCCGATGGCGTGCGCTTCTCGGTGCTCGATAGGCGCATGATCGGCCAGGATGTTCGGATGCGCTTACGGCCAATTCACGATTAGCGGGCTAATTAGCCCGTTTTTGCTTGAATTTGCACCAATTAGCTCCATAATCCGCACAGTTTTCATAAACAGTATCCGATTGGCCGCGGTGGCCCGTCGAAACCCCATCTGGTAAAGGTAGAATCCGTGTCGTTAAACAGTACCGAGGAAATTATCGAAGATATCCGCCAGGGCAAAATGGTGGTTTTGTTAGACGATGAAGACCGAGAAAATGAGGGTGATTTGATTGTCGCCGCCGAGAAGGTGACCCCGGAAATCATCAACTTCATGGCCTCCAAGGCACGTGGGCTGATCTGCCTGACGCTGACCGGTGAACGCTGTGAGTTTCTAGGTCTGCCACCCATGGTACCGAGTAATCAGGCGGCCCATGGCACCCCCTTTACGGTGTCGATCGAAGCCAGTGAAGGCGTCACGACCGGCATTTCAGCGGCCGATCGAGCACGCACTATTCGAGTCGCCGTCGACCCTCTATCGTCACCCGACGATATTGTACAGCCGGGCCATATCTTTCCATTGCGGGCCCAGCCCGGTGGCGTGTTGAGCCGTGCCGGCCATACCGAAGCGGGCTGTGATCTGGCCCGGATGGCCGGCCTGATGCCGGCTGCCGCCATTGTCGAAATCATGAATGACGACGGCACGATGGCCCGACTGCCCGATTTGAAGGTCTTTGCCGAGCTGCATGGCTTGAAGATCGGCACCATCGCCGACCTGATCCATTACCGCATCTTGAACGAACGCACCATTGAACAGGTTGAGGTACAGTGCTTACCGACCAAGGCTGGTGACTTCGATGTACGGGTCTATCGCGACAATATCACCGGTGGCACCCACCTAGCGTTGACCAAGGGCGAGCCCTTTACCGCAGAAGAGCCGACTCTGGTGCGCGTGCACGTTACCTCGACCCTAAAGGATCTGCTTGGTGTCACTGGCGCCGAACGCAAGAGCTGGACCCTTGAAGCGGCCATGCAGGCTGTGGCCGAAGCCGGTTCCGGCGTAGTGGTCTTGCTTGATGTGGAGCAGTCACTCGATGTCGAAACTGAATTGGCACTGCTGTCAGGCAATAACAAACGCGCTAAAAATCCCAATATCGACAAGTACGGCACCTACAATTTCATTGGCACCGGTTCGCAGATATTGCGCGAGCTGGGCATTCAGAAAATGCGCCTATTGAGTTCGCCGATTCGTTTCGGGGGCATTTCAGGCTTTGATCTGGAAGTCGTCGAATTTGTTGAACCCACTTAAGTAGGCAGCGCTGCCGGCACCGAGCGGGCAGGTTCGCACAAAACGCACAGGATTATTTATGACTATTAATACAATTGAAGGTGATTTCTCGGCCAATCAGGGCCGCTACGCCATAGTGGTCACACGCTGGAACAGCTTTGTGGTCGATCATCTGCAGTCCGGTGCTATCGATGCATTGAAGCGTCATGGTATCAGCGACGAACAGATCACCGTGATCAAGGTCCCCGGTGCCTATGAATTGCCGCTGGTTTGCCAGCGTTTGGCCGATACCGGTCAGTACGACGCCCTGATCGCTCTGGGTGCCGTGATTCGAGGTGGGACACCCCATTTTGAATATGTTGCCGGCGAAGCGGCTGGTGGCTTAAACAGCGTAGCCCTGACCTTCGACATTCCCGTGGTATTTGGTGTGCTGACTGTTGACTCGATTGAACAGGCTATTGAGCGCAGTGGTACCAAAGCCGGCAATAAGGGTGCGGAATCAGCGTTGGTGGCCATCGAAATGGTTAACCTCCTGACCCAGATCGGTACGGGAGAGGCAGCAGAATGACGCAGCAAAAAGCCAACCCCGGACAGCGTCGCAAGGCGCGCCGACTGGCGATCCAGGCGCTGTATCAATGGCAGGTCGCGGAAACGCCAGTGACCCAGATCGAAGCGGAGTTTTTAACCGACAACGATATGACCAAGGTC
This sequence comes from Reinekea forsetii, assembly GCF_002795845.1. GTDB lineage: Bacteria > Pseudomonadota > Gammaproteobacteria > Pseudomonadales > Natronospirillaceae > Reinekea > Reinekea forsetii. Next base: position 3,260,610 of record NZ_CP011797.1, on the reverse strand, counting down.
GATAAAGAGTATTTTTGTGAGTTGTTGCGCGGCGTACCCAAGTTTAAATCGGAATTTGACGATCTAATCGGCAAGTATACCGACCGTACCAACAGCCAGATGACGCCGATCGAATTGGCCATTCTGCGCATCGGTACCTATGAACTGATCCATCGCATCGATGTGCCCTACAAGGTGGTGATCAATGAGGGTGTCGAGCTATCAAAGATCTTCGGCGCCAACGAAGCACACCGTTTTGTCAACGGTGTGCTCGATCAGCTCGCTCAAGAGCTGCGTATGCCCGAAGTGAAGCATAACAAACAAGAGCCCTAAGATCGCAGCTACCGCCGGTCGAAGACCGGCTGGTGGCCCGCTCAGCCCCCTTCCTGTTTGCCAACCCCTTGTCCTATTCGGTTAAACCTGCGCGGTTTGTTAGATAGTCCAAACGTTGTTCCTCGACCGCGAAACAGGCGACGGCGCTATCGTGCCCGGCTTGATCTAAGGCTGGCGTTTCGTTTTGACAACGGGCGTTGGCGTATTGGCAGCGGCCGTGAAAGGCGCAGCCAGACGGCGGATTCAACGGCGACGGTAGCTCACCCGGCAGACGGATCTTCTCAATCCGATTGGCCGGATCGATACGCGGTGTCGACGAGAGCAGGGCGCGGGTATAGGGATGCTGAGGCCGGTTAAAAATCTGTTCGGTGGTGCCACTTTCCACCACCTTACCCAGATACATCACCAGCACATCATCGGCTATGTGTTCGACCACACTGAGATCGTGGGAAATAAAGACATAGGCCAGACCAAATTCCTGCTGCAGGTCCATCATCAGATTTAACACCTGCGCCTGGACCGAGACATCCAAGGCCGACACCGGCTCATCGGCCACCACGACCCGCGGATTCATCATCAGGCCGCGCGCAATAGCGATCCGTTGGCGCTGACCGCCGGAAAACATATGCGGGTAGCGATCGTAATGCTCGGCCTTCAAGCCAACCTTGGCCAACAAAGACAGCGCCCGTTCCTTGCGTTCGGCGGCGCCGACATTGGTATTGATCACCAGTGGCTCTTCGAGGATCTGGCCAACCTTTTTGCGCGGATTGAGCGAGCCATAGGGGTTCTGGAAGATAATCTGGATACGTTGCCGAGCCAAGCGCTTCTCCGCCGGGCTTAGGCTGAGAATATCCTGACCGTCGAAGGTCAGGGTGCCGGCCGTCGGACTTTCGATTAGGGTCAGTTGGCGCGCCAGGCTTGACTTGCCGCAGCCGGACTCACCGACCACGGCCAGGGTTTTGCCGGCCTGAACGCTGAAATCGACACCATCGACGGCCTTTACGATGCCTTTGGGTTTAAAGGCGCCGAGACTGATTTCATAATGTTGTTTCAGGCCCTTACCGGCCAGCATGGGGCCCTGTTCACGGTCGGTCATTGGGCCACCTCTGGGGTTGCGCCGAGCGGGATAAAACAGCGCACGGCATGGTTTTGGCTGGTAATCAATTCCGGCTCTTCTGTCCGGCAGCGATCCATAGCATAGGGGCAGCGCGGATTTAATAGGCAGCCATTGGGTCGATCATTCGCACCGGGCACGACGCCCGCCAAGGCATTGAGCCGGGCCTGGCCTTTGCCGGATTCGGGCAACGATTTCATCAGCGCTTCGGTGTAAGGATGTTGCGGATTGCGAAACACCTCACTGGCTGGCCCCATCTCCACCACTTGGCCAGCGTAGAGTACCACCACGCGATCGGCCGATTCGGCGACCAGCGCCAGATCGTGGGTAATCAGGATCAGACCCATATTTTTTTTGCGCTGCAGTTCGAGCAACAGGTCGATGATTTGGGCCTGAATGGTAACATCGAGCGCCGTGGTCGGTTCATCGGCGATCAACAGCTTGGGATCGCAGGCGATCGCCATGGCAATCATAACGCGTTGACTCATGCCACCTGAGAGCTGATGCGGATAGGAGCCAATGCGCGATTCCGGCGCCGGTATGCCGACCTGGCGCAGCAATTCGATGGTCTTGAGCCGACGTTCCTTCTTAGAGCCACCCTGGTGTACTGCGATGGCTTCCATAATTTGGTTGCCGACGGTAAAACAGGGGTTGAGCGCGGTCATCGGGTCCTGAAAGATCATCGCGATCTGATCGCCGGTTATCTTGCGTCGGGCCCGATCGGACATCGCGCTCAAATCTTGGCCTTCAAACTCAAGCTGTTGCGCCGACACCTTGCCGGGGAAGTCGATCAGACCCATCAGCGCTAAAGAGCTAACCGACTTGCCCGAGCCAGACTCGCCAACAATACCCAGCACTTCGCCCGCTTCCACGGTGTAACTGAGTCGATCGACGGCCCGAAAGGGGCGCTCTTTGGTGCCGAAGGTAACCGATAATTCTTGTACAGATAACAAACTCATACGGCAGCCTATTGTTTCAGTTTGGGGTCGAGGGCATCACGCAAGCCATCACCCATTAGATTAAAGGCCAACACCGTGGTCAGGATGGCCAAGCCTGGGAAGGTCACCACCCACCAAGCACTCTGAATAAATTCCCGCGCGGTGGCGAGCATAGTGCCCCATTCCGGTAGCGGCGGTTGGGCGCCCAGGCCGAGAAAACCGAGTGCGGCCATATCCAAGATGGCATTGGAAAAGCCTAGGGTGGCCTGCACGATCAGCGGGGCCAAGCAATTGGGTAGGATGGTAATAAACATCAGACGCCATGCACTGGCGCCGGCGACGCTGGAGGCGACGACATAGTCGCGATGCCGCTCGGCCAAGACCGACGCCCGGGTCAGGCGGACATAGTGCGGTAAATAGACCAAGGACAAGGCCAGAGCAGCATTGACGATGCTCGGTCCGAGTACCGCTACCACCGCAATCGCCAGCAGCAGGGCCGGCAAGGATTGCAGTATATCGCTCAGGCGCATAATAGTGGTATCGAGCAGGCCGCCGAAGTAACCCGCGATGAGGCCAAAGCAGATGCCGAGTACCAGTGAGATGCTGACAATCACCAGGCCGATAAAGAGCGAGAGACGAGCGCCGTGCATTAGCCGAGACAATATATCGCGCCCAACCCCATCGGTGCCGAGCAGAAATTGCATCTGGCCGCCGTCGGAAAAGGCCGGCGGGGTAAGAATAAAGTCGCGAAACTGTTCGGTGGAAGAGTGCGGTGCCAGCAGATCGGCCAGCAGGGCAATCGAGACCACAAAGCAGATATAGGCGAAGCCGATCACGGCGCCCTTATTTTGTTTGAAGTAGAACCAGAACTCGGCCCATGGCGCACGCGGCGCCGGGGCGGTCGATACCGATTGGTGTGGGACTGTGGTGGTTGGATCAGCCTGTGTCATGACGACTCCTATTTGCTGTGTCGTACACGTGGATTGATGATGCCATAGGTCAGGTCGACCAACAGATTGACGACAATCACGATGCTCGCAATCATCAACAGACCGCCTTGAACCACTGGATAGTCGCGCCGGCCGATCGCCTCGATTAACCATTTGCCGATGCCGGGCCAGGCAAAGATGGTCTCGGTTAGGATGGCACCACTGAGCAGGGTACCAACCTGCAGCCCGATCACGGTCACGACCGGAATCAAGGCATTGCGCAAGGCGTGCTTCATGGTGACCCGAAAGGGCGACAGGCCTTTGGCACGGGCGGTGCGAATATAGTCCTCGCCGAGCACTTCGAGCATGGAGGATCGGGTCATCCGAGCGATCACCGCCATCGGGATGGTGCCCAAGACGATACTGGGCAGCACCAGGTGCGCTGCGGCAGATTTCACCGCGCCTGCTTCACCCGACAACCAAGCGTCGATCAGCATAAAACCGGTCACCTCATCGACCCAATAGAGCACATCGATGCGACCCGCGACAGGGGTCAGGTCGAGGTTGATCGAGACCAAGAGTATTAACAGCAGGCCCCACCAAAAGATCGGCATCGAATAGCCGGTCAATGAGATGGTCATTACGCTGTGATCGAAGAAACTGCCGCGTTTGGTGGCTGCGATAATGCCCAGCGGCAAGCCGATCGATAGGGCAAATAGGGCGGCAAAGAATGATAGTTCGATTGTGGCCGGGAAGAGGGTTAAAAACTCATCCAAGACCGGTTCGCGGGTGATAAAGGAAGTGCCTAAATTACCCTGCAAGACATTGCCAACGTAGACAAAATACTGTTGCCAAAGCGGCTTATCCAAGCCCAGCATGGCGGTGATCTCGGCGGTCTGTTCAGCCGAAAATCCACGTTCGCCACCCATTACCGTAACGGGATTGCCTGGAATCATGTGGATAAGCGAAAAAGTGAGTATGGAGACGCCAACAAAGGTTGGAATGACCATGGTCAAGCGACGGAGAATAAATTGAAACATGAGAGATCCTGAACGGAAAAAAGACGACGCCGGCAGACAGTCTGCAGGCGCCGTTTAGTTTGCTATAGAGCAAAGCCGGATGGTTACTCGGCTAGATCAACACTGTAGAAATCGTGAGCACCGAATGGGCTCATCTTGTAACCGGTGACTTCTTTGCGCATCGGTTCAAATACCACCGAGTGGGCAACAGTGATCCATGGCGCGTCTTCCTTGAAGATAACCTGAGCTTCTTCATAGAGCGAGGTGCGGACAGCGATGTCTGCAGTGACCTTGGCTTCTTCGATCAAACCCTGGAATTCCTGGTTGCACCAGGACGCGATGTTACCACCGCCGGAATCACAGCCTAAGAGTACATAAAGGAAGTTATCCGGATCACCATTGTCGCCCGTCCAGCCCAACATGGCCGTCTGGTGCTCACCCTTCTTAGTGCGCTCTAGGTACTCAGCCCATTCGTATGAGACGATATTAGCCGTCACACCGATTTTGGCCCAATCTTCCTGCATCATTTCCGCCATTCGACGGGCATTCGGATTGTATGGACGCTGCACTGGCATAGCCCAAATGTCGGTTTCAAAACCGTTCGGGAAGCCCGCTTCGCTTAACAAAGCCTTGGCCTCTAATGGATCGTAAGCGTAGTCAACAACGTTGTCGTTGTAAGACCACATAGTTGGTGGAATTGGGTTCTTGGCAACCGCACCGGCACCCTGATAAACCGCTTCTAAGATGGCTTCTTTGTTAGTTGCCATGTTCAATGCCTGACGCACTAATTGGTTGTCGAATGGGGCTTTTTGGACGTTAAACGCCAAGTAACCGACGTTAAGACCATTGGACTCCAATACCGTGATGTCGCTGTCTTGCTTCATCGCCGCTACGTCAGCCGGATTCGGGTACGGCATCATATGACACTCGCCTTTCTGCAACTTGGCATAGCGTACGCTGGCGTCTGGGGTGATGGAGAACACCAGGCGATCCAGAGCAGACTTACCTTCCCAATAGGCGTTGTGGGCAACATACCGGATGACCGAATCTTTCTTATACTGCGCCAGGATGAACGGGCCAGTGCCGATGGGCGTCTTATCGAACTGTTCAGGTGTTCCGGCTGACATCATGGCATCGGCGTATTCAGACGAGTTAATGGACGCAAAATCCATCGCCATGTTGGCCAGGAAGGTTGCATCGGCTGAATTCAGATTAAAGCGCACTGAATAGTCATTCAGTTTTTCGACCGAGGCGATGATGTTGGCCATATCCATGTAGCCGAAGTAGGCATATGACTTACCGCTGACAGCATGGTACGGGTGGCTCTCCTTCAGCTGACGGTTGATGCTGAACAGCACGTCGTCGGCGTTAAAGTCACGCGAGGCACGGAAATCATTGCGTTGGTGGAATTTCACACCCTTGCGCAGATTAAAGGTATAGGTTTTGCCATCGTCTGACACGGTCCAGCTCTCGGCCAGGCCCGGCACGATATTGGTGGCGCCCCGCTCGAACTCTACCAGACGGTTGAATAAGGTTTTTGCGGAGGCATCAAAGGTGGTGCCGGAGGAGTAAAATGCCGGGTTGAAACCTTCGGGGCTCGCCTCAGAGCAATACACAAAGGTTTTCGGTGCGGCCATAGCGCCAGCTGCAAGGGTCGCAGCTAGGGTTGCGGTGGCGAATAGAGATATGCTTTTGTTCATCAGTAGAGTGCTCCTTTGAGTCGTCTGCAATTTATGCAGAAGCGACATCATTGAGTTTAAGGCTTGCGTAAAAGCGTGATACGCGCCTCTTTTTTTATTTGGCAAGACTGTATTGCAGTTTGCCGGCTGAGTGCGAACACAATAGTGCAGGCGAATCCGGAGGGCAAGATGTGAAATGGATCCAACTGAATATTTTGTCCAAGCGCGCAGCTTTTTTATACCCCTGCGTATCGTTATGACGTGGCACGGGGAACCGTTGCAGGGTTCATGGTGCCGAGCTCAAATGACCTAAACAACAGCATCAGATGTCGCACAGGCAAAAATGCCGGGTGATATTGTGGTTTACAATTCATGCTAAGATTGGTCAGAATGACTGATAGAAAAACAATAACAGCCCTAAAGACTAAGTTTCCCTTACCCGGGCTGATCTTAGGCATAAAGAGGAAAGCCCCATGGCAGTAGACGCCCCGGCGTTAGTGACGACCGACATCCACAAACAGTTCGGTGACCATGAGGTGCTTAAGGGTATCTCGATGCGCGCTCACAAAGGGGACGTGATCTCACTGATAGGCTCTTCGGGCTCGGGTAAGTCGACCTTTTTGCGCTGCATCAATCTACTCGAAGTGCCCACGTCGGGCGATATTCAGGTACACGGCGAGACGATCGAGTTCAAAACCGATAAGCGCGGATTGCGTGTGCCGGCCAATATTCGCCAAGTCGAGCAGATTCGGGCTCGGCTGGCCATGGTGTTCCAAAGCTTTAACCTCTGGTCGCATATGACCGTGATGGAAAATATTATTGAAGCGCCGATCAATGTTCTCGGCATCAGCAAGGCCGAGGCTATTGAGCGGGCGGAGGAGCACTTAAACCGAGTCGGTCTATTCGATCGCCGGGACTATTATCCCGCCCATCTGTCTGGTGGCCAGCAACAACGTGCCGCCATCGCCCGCGCCTTGGCGATGAACCCAACGGTTATGTTGTTCGATGAGCCGACCTCGGCACTCGACCCAGAATTGGTCGGTGAAGTCCTCAAGGTGATGCGCGGCCTAGCTGAAGAAGGCCGTACCATGATCGTCGTGACCCATGAGATGTCCTTCGCTCGGGACGTCTCCAACCATGTAGTCTATCTGCATGAGGGGCGTATCGAGGAGCAGGGTAACCCGCAAGACGTCTTTGCCAACCCCAGTTCCGAGCGTATGAAACAGTTTCTTTCACCCAAATACTAGCGGTTAGTGGTAGAGTGAAAAAAAGAAGGTCTGGCCTCTTTTGGCCAGGCCGATGCAGTACCCCGATCTATCCGGTTTACACAAAAAAGAACAGAGCCCTAAGGCTCGACTCAGACACATAATGACGGAGCACACACAATGAAAAAAACGCTTTTAGCCCTGGCAACTGTATTGGCTGTTGTTTCAGCCGTTGACGCAAAAGATTGGGACTCCATTCGAGTCGGTGTCGATGCGCCTTATCCACCGTTTGAATATAAGGCACCGGACGGCAGCCTGACCGGTTTTGAAATTGAGCTGGGCGACAAGGTCTGTATGGAAGTGACCGGTAAGGCATGTGATTGGATTATCCAAGCATGGGACGGCATTATTCCTGGCCTGCTAGCCCGTAAATACGACATGATCTTCTCTTCTATGTCGATCAACGCCGAGCGCCAGAAGCGCGTCCTGTTTACGCCGGGCTATTACACCACACCGTCGGCCTTCTTCTCATCGACCAACTTTGACCCAACCAACTCAGCCGGTAAGCGTGTCGGTGTGCAGCGTGCAACAGTGCAAGACACCTACGTGACTGAATTTGTTACCGACGCCGAAGTGGTCCGTTACACCACGGCCGACGACATGATCGTCGATATCAAAGGCGGCCGTTTGGACGCGATGTTTATCGACGCGCCAGTGGGCATGGAAATGCTCGGTGAAGGTTCTGATGTGGTTCAGGTGGGCGAAATGATGAAAGATCCGGTGCGCATCTTCGGTGAAGGCGCCGGTGCTGCGTTCCGTAAGCGTGATGTCGATCTGCAAGCAGCCGTTGCCAAGGCACTGGATAAGCTCAAGCAAGATGGTACCTATGACGAAATAATGTACCGTTATTTCAGCTATAGCATCAAAATGTAATAGCGACTGTGCCCCCTTCCTGCACGAGCAGGTCGCGGGGCGCTGTTTTTACAGCCCCAATCTATTCAGTTTTGTTACGCTCTCTATTAATTGTTGATCCTAAACAGTCAATACAGAGCGGAATACTCATGTCTGCAGAGCGCTATAGAGAGAACCATTGATGTTTGACTTTCAAGGTTATGGCCCCGGTATTTTCGGTGGCGCAATTCTAACCATTGAACTGGCGCTGTTGTCGCTGGTGTTGGCTTTCATTCTCGGCCTATTTGGCGCCTTGGGTAGAATGTCGAATAATAGACTGGCCAAGGGTGTTTCAATCTTTTACACCACCCTGATTCGCGGCGTACCCGACTTGGTCTGGATGATGTTGCTGTTTTACGGCGGCCAGATCATGGTCAATGCCTTCTTCGATATGCTCTACAATGTGTCCGACGGGCAGATCGACATCTTCCTGCCCTTTAACGAATTCACCTCCGGCGTTCTGACCATCGGCTTTATCTTTGGGGCCTATATGTCAGAGACCTTTCGCGGTGCCATTATGGCTGTCGACGTGGGCCAGATTGAAGCCGGGAAAGCCTATGGAATGAGTTCGATGAAGGTCTTTCGGCGGATTTTGTTTCCGCAGATGATGCGCCACGCCATACCCGGTTTGGCCAACAATTGGCAGGTGCTACTCAAGACCACGGCTCTGGTCAGTGTCATTGGTCTGGCCGATATGGTCCGCTTGGCCAGTGAAGCGTCGAAGAGCACCGGTCAACCCTTTAAGTTTTTATTGCCGGCGGCCCTGGTCTATTTAGCCATATCGGCCCTGTCGGATCTGGTGTTCAAACATTTGAATGTGCGCTACAGCGCCGGCCTGGAGAGGGGATAGATAATGATTGAATCGGCCATTTCAATTTTCAGTAATCCCGAGACCTGGTATCACTACTGGGACGGACTTGTCACCACGGTTCAGCTGGTGTTCCTCTCGCTCTTGGTAGGCGGCCTATTGGCGGTGCCCTTGGCGATTATGCGCACCTCGAAAAACCGCTTTATCAATTGGCCCGTTTGGTTCTTTACCTACATATTCCGTGGCACGCCGTTATTGATTCAGCTCTATATGATCTACTACGGTGTGACCCTGATCGAGGGTTTCCAGGACTCTATCTGGTGGGTGATTTTCGAGGGGGCTTTCTATCCCGCCTTGATCGCTTTTGCCTTGAACACCGCCGCTTACACCACCGAAATCTTCCGCGGCGCCATAGAAGCAACCCCGCGCGGTGAGATCGAGGCCGCCAAGGCCTATGGCATGAGCTGGGCCAAGCGAATGCGCCGGATCATACTGCCGAGCGCCTTTCGTCGAGCCATTCCTGCTTACAGCAACGAGGTGATCTTTATGCTGCATGCCAGCTCGATCGCCTCGCTGGTCACCTTGATAGATCTGTTGGGCGCGGCGCGCGATATTTACGCGCGCTACTACGCCCCGTTCGAAGCCTTTATTTCCATTGGTCTGGTCTACCTCTGTATTACCTTTGGCATACTGGCCATCTTTAAACAGATTGAAAAGAGAATGTTGGGGCACTTGCAGCCCCGATAGTCCAGGCCACTATTTTTCGGAGTCCGCATGTTCGACACGCACAGCAGTATTATTTCGCACACCCTAGCCAACGCCGATGCACCGCACGTCCGCCAACACGACTTTTTAACGGCCGGCACCGAGGTGACCTTTCTCGATACCGGGGTGATTAAGTTCGAACCCAATACCGCGTGCGACACCTCACTGGTTATTTCCTGTGCCGTGCACGGCAACGAGACCGCCCCGATCGAAATTATCAGCCGGATTATCGATGACCTATTAGCCGAAGAGCAGAAGTGTGGTCAGCGGATCCTGTTTATTCTCGCTAACCCCTGGTCAATGGTCGCCGCCGAGCGCTTTGTCGACCTGAATATGAATCGACTGTTTTGCGGCCAATGGCAACACCAGGATCTGACGCTTAAGGAAGTTAAGCGTGCGGCCAAGCTGGAAGCCTATGTAGCGAACTTCTATGCCGAAGAGCCGGTCACCGTGACGCAGCGCTTTCACTATGACTGCCACACCGCTATCAAGGACAGTGCCCGCGCGCGCTTTGCACTATACCCCTTCGTCGCCGACCGCAAGATACCCGACAGCCAGAAAGCCTTTCTCGACCAAGCCGATATTCAGACCCTGTTGTTGCAGCAACGTGCCGGCAATACCTTTAGCTCGTTCAGCGCGAGCACCCAGCAGGCGCAGAGCTTTACCCTTGAGCTGGGCAAGGTAAAGCCCTTCGGAGAAAACGACCTAAGCCAGTTCAGCGGCATTGACGGGGCGTTGCGCAAGTTGATCAGTGGGGATGCCTTGCCCAACCGATCGGCGCGGCCGGTCGATTGCTTTAGCGTATGCCATGAAATTGAACGCACCAGCGAGCAGTGGCAGTTTCTGGTGGCCGATGAGAGCGCCAACTTCGCCGAATTTCTACCCGGTCAATTGATTTGGCAGGACGGGGAGCACGAATATCGGGTCGGCGATGAACCTGAATACCTGGTTTTTCCCAATGGACAGGTGCCGATCGGCCAACGCGCTGGGTTAATGTTACGCAAGCTGAGTTAGCGCAAGAGGTATCCGCTCGCGAGGGGTTTAACCGTGCCGGCCCTTCGCCCGGCAAGCTGGAACCAATGCGGCCTGTTGCGATTAAAACCCCAGGCCTCAGCCAACCCCCTCAGGTAAAGCGCCCACAACCAAAGAGCCCACAACCAAAGAGCCCACAACCAAAGAGCCCACAACCAAAGAGCCCGCACCTAAAGCCCGATGATAACTCGCACCCAATCGGCCAAGGGCGTCACCGGGATCACAAAGGCGCTGATTACCCCGGTCAGGCTCATCGCCAGACCTGCAAAGGCGCCACAGGTAACCGACCGATCAAACGCCTGGGCGGTGCCGAAGCCGTGTGCGGTAAGGCCCAAGACAAAGCCATGAATGGCATCATCGTGAACGCGCATCAGGCGCAACACTAAGGGAATCAACAAACAGCCGATCGCCCCGGTAAACAGTACAATACCGGCGGTGAGCGACGGGCTGCCCCCGGAGACTGCCGAGATATCCATCGCAATAGGCGTGGTTACAGACTTGGCGATCAAACTCAGGCTCAGCAATGTGTCGCCCGTCCAGAGCGCACTGAGCAAGGCGGCACTGGCGCCGGCGACCAATGCGCCCACCAAGGCCGCGATCAGTAGCGGCACGGCCATTTTGCGCACCAGCGCCATCTGTTCGTAAAGCGGGATGGCTAAGGCCACGGTGGCCGGCCCGAGCAAAAAATGAATAAAAAAGGTGTCTTGTTGATAGGTGGCATAGTCCCAGTCGAGCCAGGTTAAGACCCCGATCAGGCCGAAGATGCTCACCAACACCGGGTGCACCAGCGGCGAACGGTGCAGCCTGATGTAAAGCTGCTCGGCCAAGAGGTAGAAGCCGATTGTGCCGACCAGCGCCAGCAGCATGCGGATGGCATCGGTCATGAGCTGGCCCGCCCCGCTCTAAAGATCAGCACCATAACAACGGCGGTCAGTACCGAGCTGATGGCGATAATGACCAACATGGCAATGCCGTGACTCATAAGCCGGTCCCAGTGGTCGATCAAGCCGACACCGGCTGGCACAAACAATAGCGTCAGATAGCGGATCAGCAGGCTAGAGGGCTTCTTCAGCCAGTCGGGCACACCACCGTTGACTACCAAGGCCAGCCAAAGTCCGAGCAGGCCGACCACGCTGCCGGGAATGGGCCAAGCCAGAACGGCCACCAAGGCCGAACCGAGCAGCCAGAATAATAAGAGCACAAAGATGCCTAACACGTGAGTTTGCCTACCTGTCAAAAAGGGAGCATACGATGGATCGAGCACTTTGCCCAAGATGTTCGTTAGCATAACCTCTATTTAATCCTTTGATAATCATGCCTTTGTCTAGTTTTAAGATGCAGCGCCGGCAAAAAGCCTTATAATCGCGACCATGAGTAAAGATAAAAAGAAGAAGTCCACCTCTGGTGGCACCATCGCCCTAAACAAGAAAGCTCGGCACGATTATCTGATAGTAGATAAATACGAAGCCGGCTTATCGCTTATGGGCTGGGAAGTAAAAAGCATGCGTGCTGGCAAGTTGCAGCTGATCGATAGCTATGTGATTTTTAAGGACGCCGAAGCCTTCTTAATCGGCGCCCACATTACCCCGCTAAATACCGCCTCGACTCACGTGATCGCCGAGCCGACCCGGACCCGCAAGCTATTGTTGAACCGTAAGGAAATCGACAAGCTGGAGCGCAATGTGCACCAGAGTGGCTTCACTGCCGTTTGTTTGGCCGTGTACTGGAAAGGCAACAAGATCAAGGCCGAGATAGCGCTGGCCAAAGGCAAGCAAGATCACGACAAGCGCGCCGCCGAGAAAGACAAGGAATGGAGCCGGGATAAGTTACGCATCGTCAAGGCCTATAACCGCTAAGGCCACAAAAAACCTCCACCCTCCAAGCCGACCGCAAACACCGGCCTCGCCCTAACGGGTGAGGGCGAGTCAGTTTGCCTGGCCGTTCCAATGGGCCTCAATTCATTAGCCTTTCGAGCTATTTCGACCCTTTGGTCGGATGCTCCCCTGCCTACGCTGAAGCTAAAATCGTCATAGGCAAAGCCGCTGCAGTTCGTTATACTGCGTATTGGTTATGGGGTTCGCACCCATAGCCTTATCGGTTGATTTGTACGCCGAGCCACTCTTGCAAAAGAGCCTGCAAATTTCCACTGGTGTGCCCCTCTTTATGGTGGGCCGTGACAGACTAGCGCTATCGGGCTGTCACCCAGGACAAGTTTAATGGGGGCGACCTGGCTTCGACGCGGATTACAAAGCTCCAGGTGCATGTCGTAATGGTAGCCAATTACGTTAAACCAAAGCTGCAAAACCATAGTTGCAAATGATGACAACTACGAAGGTTACGCGCTAGCCGCATAATCTTCAAACTGGGCCTAGGCCCGGCGGTCACTGGCTTGTGCCTGAACGAGCCTACTGACTGTCAATAAATCAGGATAAGCGCAAAGGTTGCCTAGGCCGGATCGCCGACAATTTAATCCCAGGCTCCCCGAGTCGCACCTGTCCTTCGGTAACGGCAAGGGTAAATTAAAGAAGAGACTAAGCATGTAGGACCGCGAGTGGCGGATTTGCGGACGCGGGTTCGATTCCCGCCGCCTCCACCAATACGGCATTTCAAGACCATCTGGAAAGCCCTGAAAGCCCCGAAATTATTAGGTTTCGGGGCTTTTTTATGTCTTTGAACTTCTACAGGGCTACGCAAAGCTCCGGCCGCTCTATCCGATTTTAGCCCTATTAAGCGGCAACATTAAAACCAATGGCTTGATGGGCGACGTCTGGAAGCCAAAGTGTTGGTAAAAGGATTTGGCTCGGTCATGAAAAGCGTGAACGAGTAAGGCGGACACGCCAGCGTGCTCCGATACGGCCACCGCCCGATAGACTGCATCCCGCAGCATGGCTGCGCCGAGCCTGATCCCCTGTGCTTGACGATCAACGGCTAGACGCGCCAGACCATTACCGGTATTGGCTCTGGCATGTTGCGGCGGACCTTCCCGGTTGCCACTCGATGTGAAACAGCACTCGCCACCAGCGCGTAATGGCCGTATACGCGGTTCGCCTGATCGGCTCGCACCACTCATCTGATTGAGCAAGGCCCTGCGTTTGAGCCAATCCTCCAGTGTCGGTTCGCCGCATGAAAAATCATCGCAGTAATGGTCCACAGTGAGTGGCTGTGGGGCCTTGAGTTCAAAGCTCATGCCTTGTGCCACGGCGTTTTGACTGCGAATAGGCGCTCAAGGCCCGAGTTGTCTTTAGGTGGCGCGTCTAACAGATCGACGAACTGTTGGAAATTATCTGCATCGAGCGTGAAATGAAACTGATCCAGCACGACGGACTGGGCTCGGTCACAAGAGGCCTCTAGCATAAAGTCGGAACGAGTTTTGCCAAGTAAGGTTGCGGCGTGATCAATAAGGTCACGCTGCTCCGGTAAGGCCCGTAAATTGATTGCAGCAACCCGCATAGGGATCTCCAGCTGTAGGTACAATAAATATACAAGCAGTAGTATTGGTCATAACGTTTGTCAATGGATCACTGGCTGTTCCAAAAGACGCTCGCAGACTGGTTTAAGTTTAGACCCAAGCTCGGTATGGACAGCGTACTGGAAGCGCTAAAGCTCTATAAAGCCCGATCAACGGACCATTGTCGCGCCCTCATATTGGCAGGGCCTTGGGTGTGGCGGCCAGCGGTGTGGCGATACCCGTAGATATGCCCTCCGGGAGTCACAACCCTTTGGTCAGACCGAAGTGGATCGCATCTTGGCTGCCATGGAGGGTGTCGAAAGGAACCTATACCAATTTTCCATTGAAACAGGTCTGAAGAATTCAGAGTTGATGGCGTTAGCTGAACAGGACCTACTTTTAACATCGGTTAAAATGGGGGGATTACCCAGTAATTCAAATTTTTGCCTTAAGCTTGGACTATGGAACGCCTGATTAGGCGTCCATCCACACTAAATATCCAACTGTTCCCGTGCCTTAGCGATACCCTTGTCTGCAGTCTTGACACCGGGGTGATCTTCACCAAACAGTGCGGTAAAGTCTGCCCTTGCTTTGGCGTAATACTGTAATGCTAACTCAAAGTCACCTTTGTCTAAGTATATTTCACCAAAGCTATCATAATTATTGGCAACTCTGGGGTTCAATTCGCCGAATAAATTAATATTAACGCTGATTGCCTCGGTCAAGGATGAAATGGCGTCATCGTAGCGCCCTAATTTAGAGTAGATGATCGCTACATTATTATATTCTCTCGCCGTTTGTGCATGAATTGATCCATAATATTCTAGACTGAGTTCCAGAGCTTTTTCTTTGTATACCAAACCCTGCTCTAGATCACCCGTGGCCTCATATATCAATCCAGTCAGACTGTTAATCTTAACACCTTCAGTGCCATCATTTTTGAGGTTTAATTCTCTCGCTATACTTAACTTATCTAAAGCTTCTTCGTATTTTCCATTATAATAATCAATATGGCTGAGAGGAAAATAAAATTCGCCTAAAAGTTCGTGCCCATCTCCATGGACGTTTTTCCAAATATCTAAGCCTTTTTCTAAATAGTCCCTTGCTTTCACCAGATCACCTAAAGAAAAGTAGTCCAGACCAACCGAGTGGTAACTTCGGGCCAAATGTGGGTGGCTTGGGGGTAAGGATTTTTGTCGTATTTCAAAAGCCTCAAGTTGAAAATCTAAACTGCGTTGATAATCCTGATTCTTTCTGAACACACTTCCGATAGCACTTATGGAATCGGCAATCTTTGAATGTTGGGAGCCGAAATATTCAATGCGAATTACTTTCGCCGTTTCAAATGAGGTCAATGCATCTTCTGTCTGACCTAGAATACTTAGCGAATACCCTAGCAAATGGTATCCGTCCGCGAGTTTTTCGGTATATTCAACATCAAGGGCTTGGTAGATTAGGATAGATTGTTCAAGATATATTTGCGCATCCTTTGCATTCGATCGTCTATACTCTAATATTCCTAGCTCTAACAAGGACTCACCGACCTCTTTGCTGATCTCTGGAAACAGGGTGCGCCGCAATTCTAGAGCATCATTTAGAAGAGTAGAGGCGACATCGGTTGCGTTGAGTTATCGATAGTCTACCCCCATAGTGGTCATTATTTCTGCTTTTAATGCTGGCTCGGAGTCGAACTCGTGCTCAATTTTTGCCAAGCCTCGATCAATAATGTCCTTGGCAGTTAATTGTTCGCCGGTAAATTCCTCTGGGTGCGAGGACTCAAATAGACTTAACAAGAAGTCCTTGGTGATTTGTTGTTTATCTCTCTGTTGAATAGCGATGTCACGTTCAGACACAACACGGTACTGTTGGATGCCGATACCTGAGAAAAACAAGGTGCTAGCAATGACAGATAGTAATATGGTAAGTCTATTGCGCCGTATGAAGCGACTCGTGCGATATATAAACGTATTGTTGTTGGCTGATACGGGTAAGTTCCTTAAATGGCGATCAATATCTCTGGAAAAATCCTGAACAGATACAAACCTATTTTCGGGACTATTTTCAAGAGCTTTGACTAGGATTGAATCTATATCTCCTTTTAATTTACGCCTATGCTCATGCAAAGTATTAGTGTCAAGTCTTGAAGGAATTCCATCTTTTAGTATTATTTCGAGAAACTTACTCGGTGCTAGGTTATCGCCTGAATCAACTGAATTTAGGGCGGAATTTGAAACTCTAAATTGAGGTCGTGGTGGTCGGACACCGCAAAGTAGTTCATATAACAGAATTCCCAAAGAATAGACATCTGTCGCTGTTGTAAGATTAGCGCCTAAAATTTGCTCAGGGCTTGCATAATCAGTTGTGAGCGCCAACATAGTCGAAGTGTCATTGTCTGGCGGTGTAGGCTGTAAAACTTTAGCGATGCCAAAGTCCAATAGCATAGGCTCGCCTTTGGCATTGACGACAATATTTGCAGGCTTAATGTCTCGGTGGATAACTAAATTTTGATGCGCAAATTCGATGGCGGTACAGACCTTGATAAATATCGCCAATATTTCATCGAAAGATAGTTGGTGGGAGCGGCAATATTTGTCGATGGGTTCGCCTGCAATGTATTCCATAACGAAGTAAGGAAGACCCTGTTCTGTGGTACCTCCGTCCAATAATTGGGCGATATTTGGATGTTTTAGATTGGCGAGGATATTCCTTTCGCTGTGAAAACGCGTTATTAGTCTATCCTGATTTCCGGTGCAGTGAATAATCTTTAATGCTACGTCGGCACCATGAACTCCATCCGATCGGTTAGCTAAATAGACTTCAGCCATTCCTCCCTGACCTATTTTTTCGCGGATGTAGTAAGAGCCTAAAGTATCACCAACTTTGCCACTTTCAATTGGTGCAATCTTCTCCTTGCCATACAAAAGTTAAACGGTACTTGTATCGCGAATATTGTTTAAGATTAGGTGCCGACAATAGTCCGTTAGTACCAGGTCATCACCGCATTGAATCTTCAAATAACGTTCAATTTCATCCCGTGGGGTATCTATTAAACTGAGAAATATCTCCTGGGCTCTTAGGATCCGACCTTCATCTTCCATGACCCTATCTCCCTAGGTGGCCAATCTCTGTCTTAAACCAAGCAATGGCCCATTGCCATTTTCGATGCGCAGTCCTTTCGCTAATACCAAGTAAGTTCGCCACTTCCGGGTAGCTAAACTCCCAAAATATCAACAATTCGGTCACTCGCGCCGAAACCTCATCGTGTTGCTCTAGCTGTTCAATAAGATTTTTCATAACGATTTCTTCAAGCATCGTCTTTTCAGTACATGCAATACCTTCTAGATCGAACTCGTGAACCCGTATGCCAAAGTCTCGTTTCTGAGCGCACCTGCTTTTGTATTTGTCGTTTAATATATGCCTTAGCTTCAAAGAGACTGTTGCAAAGAAATGAGCACTATCGTTAAAATTGAGATGTTCTCTTTGGCGCAAATACAAATAGAGTTCGTTTACCAGTTCAGTGGCTTGGATTGCTGTGCTGTTGCGGGAGTATCCTAGGGCGGATTTCGCTAAACCATGTAGGCGTTCATAGGCCTCAACTATTAGGTAGTCTATATGAGGCTGTCTAGTTTCGCCCATTAGTTTTAGATTATCTAATGCAAAATTCATATTATTTAATTTCCCTTTTGCATATATTACCGTTTCGCAAATATATTCTTTAAGATTGAAATTGACTGATTTAATGGGTTTTTTGTATATCCACCCCTTGAACTGCAGATTATCCTTTAACATGTCAATGTGACAATGGCTGATAAAAATTTGTCGATATAGAAATATACTGATAAATATTAAAATTATATCACTGCCATCTGAGTGAAAATAATTTTTTGCTGAGTCTGTTGGTTATCCCCCTATTTTAAAAGACTGAACAATTTGATATTTTCCTTTGGTATCAAACCCATCTTCGCCTTAAGTTCATTAATCACTAGAAGCTAACAGGTACAAATAGGTCGGAGTATTTGCCTAGGTTGTGAAGCCTGGATGGTTAAGGAGTTAGAGACCAAACCGACGCTAGTCTAGCTCTGTTCAGCCGGGCAAGTGACATCATTCAGCGTGCCCACTCTCATCGACATGGTTAAATTCTGGCAAAGGCACCAACTTCGGACCCAATCACCACCCACCAACTATTCAGTCTCTACCATCTTTTGCACTGTTAAGCCTACCCAAATCAATCACCACATCCGCACTCTTAACGGTTTCCGTCCGGTGCGCCACCAACACTCTGGTAATATTCATCTGTTTAACATTCGCGTTAACGATCGACTCGTTGTCCAAGTCCAAATGGCTGGTCGCTTCGTCGAGGAACAACAGCTTGGGATCGCGGTACAGGGCACGCGCTAAGATGACTCGCTGTTTCTGGCCGCCACTAAGAGAGGTGCCCATATCGCCGACCAGGGTGTTGTACTGCATGCCAAACTTGAGAATATCCTCGTGCACCGCAGCGGCCACAGCGCAGGCGCCGATCCGCTCGAAATCCAATTTTGGATCAAAGCAGGCGATGTTCTCTGCAACCGAGCCCGACAAGAGCTGGTCGTCCTGCATCACCGCTGCGATCTGGGTGCGGTAATCGTCCCGCTTATTTATGTCCACGCCATCGATCAGTACCTGGCCGCTGTCTGCCTTCAGCAAGCCCATCATGACCTTCAACAGGGTGGTTTTGCCACAACCGCTCGGGCCGACGATGGCGGCCGACTGACCGGCTGCAATGGAAAAGCTGATGTTTTCGAAGATAGGATCGTCGGTTGCAGAATAGCGGAAGGTTAGGTTTTTCACTTCCAGCTTGCCGATCATGTCGGGCAGATGTTGTAGGTTGGCCGTATGGCGGTCGACATCTTCGGCGTCGGTAAAGGTAATGTCGGCCAGGCGGTCCAGGTGTAGGCCGATCATCTTGAATTCGATCAACATATCAATCAGGCCGTCCATGCGGTCGACGAACTGGTTTTTGTAGCTCATAAAGGCATAGAGCATGCCGAGTGACATCAGATTGCCCATAACACTCGTGGCCAATAGATAGATTACGATAACGTTTTCAATACCAAAGAGCAGTTGATTGATGGTCTGGTAGCCAATACCCCATTTGGCCAACGAGACATCGGTATTCAAGGCCTCGGTGTATCGATTCTGCCAGAGATTCTGCCGGTCGTTCTCACGTTGGAACAGCTTAACCGTTTGGATCGCCCGTACCGTCTCCATAAAGTTAGAATCCTCCTTGGCATGGGCCACGATGCTTTCTTCGGACAGCCTGCGAAAGGGCCGATACAGCGCAAAGCGCAGCAGCGTGTACAGTGCGACCACAAAAAGCACGACAAAGGCCACCTTAACGGAATAGATAAACATGGCGGTAAGGGTAATAAGGGCCATCACACCATCGACAATAGAGCTGACCAGGCCTGTGGTAAGCAGATCCTTCACCTGTTGCAGGGACCCAAAGCGAGACACCACATCGCCGATGTGGCGTTTTTGGAAATAGTCGAGCGGTAGGCGTATCAGGTGCCGGAATAGATTGGCCGCCATCTGATAGTTTAATTTGGTCGACAGGTGCAAAATAATAAAACCGCGCAGCGTATTGGTCGCGGTTTGTATCAGCATCAGCAAACCAAAACCCAGGGCCAGCACCAGTAGCAAACTGCTGTCCTGGCGCAATAACACGTCATCGACCACCGTTTGCATGTAAAAGGGTGCGACCACAGCAAATATCTGCAGTAAAAACGACAGCACTATAATGGTGATCAGGTTGCGCTTTAGGCCAAATATCCGTTGCCAAAAATGGGACAAGCTCAGTCTTTGGCGCACCTCTTTCTTCTCGAATTTGGCGGTTGGGGTGAGTTCCAAGGCAATGCCGGTAAAGTGCTTGGCAAATTCGTCGTGGCTGTAGGTCACCTCGCCGATAGCGGGATCCAATAGGACGACCTTATTTTTGCCGACCGCCTTTAGCACCACGAAATGGTTCATATCCCAATGCAAAATACAGGGTAACTGCAGTTGCGACAGGTGTTCCAAATCGAGTTGCAGTGCCCGCCCGGCCAATTCGAGTTTGGCGGCTATATCCATCAGCTGCTTGAGGTTGGTGCCTTGCGATGAGATCTTAAATTGGTTGCGCAACATGGAGAGATCTGAAACGTAGCCGTAGTGGCCTGCGACCATGCCGACACAGGCAAGGCCGCATTCGGCGATTTCTGTTTGAAGAAGTATTTTCATATTCTTGATTTCTCAGTGTCAACTGAGTAAATAGATACAAATTTTTTATATGATTTTAATAATAAAAAATATGAAATAATTAGAAGTACCGAGGTGAGCAGTAAAAAGATTAAAGAGTTGGCCGCAAATAGGTGATTAATTTCCTTTTCAATATCATATATTCCCATTTCATCAATAGCAGCAATAATAGATACAATCGTATTGTTAGCGATGTGAATGAATATTGGGATGCTTAAGGACTCGGTTCGAATATATATAAATCCTAAAATAATCCCAAATATTAGTGCTCCTAATAAATCAACATGCAATATTGCGAACACGATAGAACTCAGAATGACGGAACTATATTTAGTAAATTTTCTATATAGTAAGTCTATTAGTAGGCCCCTAAAAAAAAGCTCCTCTACCACTGGTGTAAGAATAGAAATAGATAGAAAAATAATAATATTCTGCCATAAAAAGTAGCTTCCATCTGTTTGATGATACATATCCAAATCTGAATATAGCCCGACGATTAGGTCAATACTAAAATATTTGGAAATATATAAAATATAAAAAGCCATCAGAATGCTAGATGTAATCAGAATTCCTGTAAGCCCAAGAATATCGATGTAAGCGTTTATTTTTGTTCTTATTTTAAAAAATTCAGCTACAATATTATACTTTATTGTTACTAGTAAGAGTATCAAACCATAGAAAACCAATCCAAATAAAGCGTCTAAACTGGCCTCTGACTCTACAAAATAATCCAACAAAAAGACCGAAAAAAAAGTGCAAACTATAAAGTATGCGATAGCGTGCCAGAAATTAAACTTCAAAATATTGGATATTTGCATAATGGTAATTCCAATGTAATTTCAAGATAAGTTAGCTTTATTGGTTATAAAGCGTTTCTATGTATCGATTTTCAGTATTTGTAGTTGCCCTCAATATATCGTGCAGATCGATTTCTCCTTTATATCAGTATCTTCAAAATATACTATTCTCTGTGGTTTGGGCTCTGAAAATAAACCTTAGGATACCCAAGGGTAGATAATGGAATAAACCCCAAGCAAGCTAATGCTTGGAATTTTTTAATACTTAAAAAAATATATAGCTATCTTACCTAATATTAACAGCATAACTTCAAATTACTTCAAGATTTCAGTTTACTATTTTCTTGAGGCCTTTTTTTTGGCAGCCTTATATGAGTTATAGGAGACTGTAATTGCTGTGCCTACGTATCCTGCGCCTTTTATAACAGCCTTGAATAAAGTAACCAGTGCGCCACCAGAAACCTGATTCATTTGATCATTGCTTAAAGTATTCATAAATTGTCCTTTTTGATTATTGACTAAAAAAATGCGCCATGTTGCAGATAATAAAAGTACAGTTAAAACTTGCAATATGGCGGGTTTAATTTAGTAAGAGTTCTTAATTTTCATTACTGCCAACTATAGTTCCGACGCCAGCTCCAGCTCCGGCAGAAGCGGCTGTGATATTAACAGTTGTGGTTTTTTGATTGGACTTCGCCACGTATTTGATCACCTTTTTTACTGATTTCACAAGTGCAGAAATCCATCCGCCATTTACAAGGTTACATTGACCAACACTTAATTCTTTCATATTCAACCCCTTAAAATTTTAATATAATATAATAAAATAAAAATTTATTTGTAACAAATTATAATCGCATATATTGTTACTTTTGATAAAGCTGGAAGCTAGTATAAGCCCCTTCAACGAGCCTACTCCGGCCCATAAAACTACTGTTTACCTTTAAAGGCACCCGTAAGGCTATATAGTTTAATCAACAACTTACGCTTTTGCACTTAAATAGAATCTGAATAAATATCCGACATCTATTTTGAAGATATAAATTTGTTTTTAATCAACACAAGAACACTCTCCATCCGTGGCAATAAGAAGTGGATAGAAATTAATATAAATGTCGCCTTACTAATTCCAAGATCACTAAAATTAAATATTAAAATAATTAGAGCAATAATACATATAAAAAGATAAAGCATTTCATTCATAATATTAGTTTCTCAATTAATGATTAAATATTTCAGACTTATTACTAAGTTGAAACTACTGATCGGGTGACAATGTATTGGACGTTTCATATACGGCCTCGGCAGCCAGAGTTTTTTTGGAGGTTAAGACCTTCTTAGCGGCCTTATAAACATACCTGGCTCCTCTTGCTACAAAACCCCAAACCCCACCATTGATATCTTGCATTTCTTCATTGGTTAATATATTCATTTTAATTTCCTTTCAAGTTTAAATACCAACAACACTGGTCATCTTGTTGATTTCCTCGGTGGTTGTTGGGGGTGACATGTACATACCTCTGTACGTACATGATTTGCTCATATGAGCAAATTTGGTTTAAGTATTTTATTCACCGCTTTTAGTATTTTGAGGCTGCCTAGGCCTTATTAATTTATTTAGAGTCTTCCTCTCAAACTAAACAACGGCTCAAACAACCACTCCAAAAGACTCCGTTCAGCCAGTTTGATATCAGCCTCCAACGAGATGCCCTCCTTCAACGGGAACGTTTTGCCATAGGCATCGACGGTCTGCTGCTCCAAACTGGCCGTGACGCGATACATCGGCTCTTGCGCGTTAATCGCCACACCGCTCAGCTCACTGGGCAACAATACCGTTTGTGAGACTCCGGTAATGGTCGCGCTATATAGGCCAAATTTTTGGAAGGTAAAGGCGGAATAGCGCATCTTTACCGTCTGGCCGACTTCGACAAAGCCAATGGCTCGGGCCGGCACCAGTAGCTCGGCTTCCAACTCGCTACCCTGTGGGGTAATGGTGAGCAGCGGCACACTGCTTTGCACTTCCTGCCCTTCGCTAACTTGGATATTGCTCACCATGCCGGCGCGGTTAGCCTTGACGATGTAGGCGCGCTCGCCATGTAGCTGGGCAATGCTTTGCGCCAGACCAGACAGGCTGTTTTGCAGTTCACCCTGACGATTGAGTTCCTCGAAACCCAAACCGGCTTGCTGCAGGGCTAGCGATTTAACGAGATCGCGCTGCGCGTCAAGGTTACGCGCCAGTTCCTGATATTGGGCCTGTAGGCTGAGTAACTTCTCGGAGGCACTGCCAAGGTCTGCATCCGAGGCCAATCCCTGGCGGCTCAGGGTGTCTATGTTGGCCTTTTGCCGTTCGGCCAGGGCCAGCTGTTGGCTTAGTAGCTTTTGCTGGGTTTGAATATGGACGATGGGCGATCTGTTGCGGCAATGGTTTGTTCCAAATCCAGCTGTTTGTTGCTGAACAGGGATGGCAGTCGAGTGAGTTGACTTTCAAGGATCTGTAGCTGGCTTTGGTATTCATCGAGCAGCACGGTTTCTAGGTGCTCACCGCTGGTGAGGATGCGATCACCATTGATCATAAATAGCGCTTGCCCCTCGGTTACCATGGCTCGGTCTTGCACTAACACTTGGCGTACTATCCCGGTAGTGGATGCATAGACCTTTATCACGCCCTGGTCGGGTACCAAAAAACCCTGCACGGTTTCTTTGCGCGCATAGCTGCCATGTAACAGCAATAGACCGGCCGCAACGACGAAGATTAAGATGACAAAGGTAATTAGCAAATAGGACAGCGGCGGTACAACCAAGACATCGCCCAGTAAACGGTCTTGCTGCTTTTCAACGGCCTGTTTGCGAAACAGTCCATGGCGTTCTTCTTGCGTTGGCCCGGCCATATTTGTGGTCATAAATCGTCCTTGAATACTATTTCATGCTGTACTGATACTTTTGTTCAATTGGCCTGACTGCCATGAATATAGCCCAGAATGTCAATTGAACCTTTGAAGTCGATACCTATTAGGTTTCAAATATATTTTTCGTTCTCTTATACTAGTAAACGAGAAAGGAAGGGGAATCCTGCCAATATACTTCGATCTATTTTTGAGGTTGACGGTTTTGTGAAGAACGGATTAATACCCATATCAAAGTATTATTTTTACATTCATTTATGGGAAAACGAACCCTATGCAGGTTGTCTTAATTCTGAAGTGCTTAATGTTCAACTGGCGAGCACACAACAAACAACGAACTCGACTGTCTTCTAACCTGATATATTTATTAGTAAATTACCGGGCCTGGCACTGGCAAGATAAACGGAGGTTTTACGGGGCGCCCCTTTCTAATGATTATTGGACGAACACATCCGCCATCGCCTGCGGCAATGCCACCCACTATCGTTGTCAGCTTCTCATCTTGACTGGTTATGATATTCATAATATTTCCTTTCCCAAGTTTAGTTGCTAAACTCAAAGAACCTCAATCGATCCTTTCGAGTGTTGGTATGGAGTGCCCTCGGTCATCTTGCCGGATTCTCAGGGGGCGCTCCGCTTCTATCACCTTCATGGTGATCTGTTGGTACTGCAATACTTTCAATACGAATTTCTGGGCCACCGAATCATGTCTTTGCTAAATATCTATCCGGTCGAACTAGGACTGAATGACCTCTGCATGCAGCCTTGGTTGTTATTTATTAAGACCTACATTTTTTTTAAATATCTATAATTTACATTCGTATTTTTCAAGACTAATATTGGTTTAGATGTATATACTTATTGCTTCATTATCTGGCACCGAATAGCTCTGTATGTGGTCTTCATATGCATAGCCCCCATCTACGAATAAAACAATGGCGGCGACAATAAATACGATAACTGTTGCTGTAATTAGCGAATACGCTGTCGGTTGGCTAAAAAATTCATCACCTATTAGTTGGTCGTTCTGTTTCACAATGGCAAGTACCCGATATAGTCCATGGCATTCTCCTTGATTTTTCCTGGTGCTATTCGCAGGCATTAATAATCCCTGAACGTTATTGCAAACCTTATGGGTAATTTACTTCTATGGATCTGCCTGATGTGAATGAAATATAGAATTCAAGCCCCACCTATGAATTCCATATGCAGTGGATTTAAATAATACTTTCCCTATGTTTTATGTTATTAAACGAGAATTGAAGGAGCACCCTGCCAAAATATTTGGATGGATTTCTTTTGGATGTATGGTTTGGAGCTATATCTGGACAAGTGGGATTCCGATATGCAATCGAAAATTGGCGCTGCGCCCAGCCATTTGGTGCCTTCACGGCCCTCCTTTGACCGGCCAGAGGGCGATGAATACATCGAAAATCGGCAGTATGACCGCCACCGCGGCGATGCCCAAATGTGGAGACATGGGTCTATCGAAGAAGGTGATGATGGCCGTTCTGTTATTTCACGCTGATGCCAGCAGTGCTTTGTTCTCCTCCTCTGGTCCACTAGCCGTCCCTTCGCCGAAGCGTAAATAGAGCGTGGGCACAATAAAGAGATTGAGCAGGGTCGAGGTCAATAGGCCGCCCAGAATGACCACTGCCATCGGATACTCAATTTCATGACCGGGTAGGTTGCCGAACAACACCAGGGGTAATACAGCCAACCCTGAGGCACCCGCAGTCATTAAGATCGGCGACAAGCGCTCCTGCGCGCCGCGCAGTACCAGTTGGATGCCGAACGGTTGACCTTCATGGCGCTCCAAGTGCTGAAAATGGCATAACAGCATGATGCCGTTTCGGGCGGCGATGCCGAGCACCGTGAGGAAGCCAACCAGGGATCCCAGCGACACAACACCCCCGGCTATATAGGCCGCCGCCACACCGCCGACCAGCGCGAAGGGTAAGGTTAGGATGGACAGCCATGCCAATCGCCAACTCCTAAAGGTCAGCTGCAAGAGCAATAAAATAGCGATGAGCGCAAAACCGGAGAACAGCAATATGCGCGTGCGAGCTGCCTTGAGTTCAACGTACTCCCCCTGCAGAACGGCTCGATAGCCAATGGGGAAGTCAATCTTATCAAGACGGGTTTGCACATCCTGGGCGACCGACTCCAGGTCGCGGCCGGTGACATTGGCCTGCACATCGATGCGCCGCGAACCGCCTTCGCGCTTTATAACATTCGGGCTCGGCGCAATCCGTATGTCGGCCACGTCGACCAAGCGGACGCGTGCGCCGGTTGGGGTGTCGATTAGCATGTCCTGTAATGCGGTTAGGCTATTGCGCCACTTGGGTAGGGTCCAAACCTGGACGTCGTAGGTCCGGCCAGTGTTGAAAATATCCCCCACCTCCTCGCCTGCCAAGAAGGCCGCCGAGGCACGCCGGACATCGCCCGGTTTAAGGCCATAGCGGCGTGCCTCGGCCAGTTTCAAGCGCACCTGAATTTCGGGCACCTCCACGATTAGCTCTTTATGCAAATGCTCCATACCCTCGACGGTCGACATCGCCAGGCGGACTTCCTCGGCTTTGTCCCGCAAAATCTCTAGGTCAGTCCCAAAGAGCCGGACCACTATGGCTTCGCCGGATCCGGTCAGTACTTCTCGGATGCGCTCTTTTAGATAGGTCTGTAGATCACGATAGAGCCCCGGATAGCCCTTCACCACCTCATCAACCGCAGCAACCGTTGCCGCATAATCGACATCGGGTGAAATGCTGATCCAATTTTCGCCAAAATTAATGCCCACTACTTCATCGGCGGCAAATGCTTGGCCGATATGGGCGCCAAAATTACGCACGCCGGGGATTGAGCGTAACTCTGTGCTGGCACGAGTGGTAATGCGCACCATTTCACCATGAGAGGTAGCCGGTGGGGTGACCCAGTGCATGAGAAAGTCGCGTTCCTTAAAGGATGGCAATAGGGAATGGCCCAGCAGAGGCCAAAGGGCGGCACCGCCGACCGTGACAATTGCGACCAGGCTGAGCGCAAAGGCGGGACCGCGGGTGGTTTTTTCTAAGATTGCCCGATAGCCGGTCGACAGCCATGTCACCAGCGGGGATTGCCGGCCGGTCAGCGGCGCCTTGCGCAGCAAGATTAAACCCATTGCCGGTGTGACGGTTATGGCAACTACCAGGGAGGAGAGGATGGCCAGCACATAGGACAGCACTAAGGGTTTGAAAAAAGCGCCCGACAAGCCCTCCATAAAAAGTACCGGCATCACTGCCATCACCACGATAAAGGTCGCATAGACAATGGGTCGGCGCACTTCCAACGATGCATCAAGCACAATGCGCGCAAGCGAACGGGAGCTGCCGGCGGCGTGTTCCAAACGGACCCGACGCAAAATATTTTCGATGTCGATAATGGCGTCGTCGACCACCGCGCCAATCGCAATGACAAAACCCGCCAAGACCATGGTATTCATCGACACGCCGGTGGCAGCAATCACCCAGCCTGCGGTCAGCAGAGATAGGGGAATGGCGGCTGTGGCAATCAATGCCGCCCGCCATTCATATAAGAATAGGATCATTACCAAGATCACCAACACACACCCCAGTAGCAGCGCATTGGACAGGTTGTCGATGGAGTCTTCGATAAAGGTTGCTGGGCGGAATATCTGCGTATCGAGCTCGACGCCGGGCAAACCCGGTTTCATCTCCTCGAGTGCGGCCTCAACCCCGAGTGTTACCGCCAAGGTATTGCCCCATGGAAACTTCTCGACAATTAACATCAACCCGGGACCGTCATTGATTACGGCGTCACCAATGGGTGCTTGGGGTCCAAAGACAATATCGGCCACATCGCCTAATAAAATGGGCTGGCCACTTTTTATGGTGATTGGCACTTGCGCCAGGGTTTCAGGCGTCTGACTGGCCGAGGTCAGCACTATTTCAAAGCGCTGGTCGGCTGTCTCGATAAAACCACCCGTGCCAATATGGGCTCCATCGGAGTAACGCAGCAGACCGACATCCAGGCTGTCGGAGACGGCTTCCTGAATTTCATCCAGGGTCACATCCACTGCGGCCATGCGTGCTAAGTCGACCTGCACTTGCACCATTTTTAGCTGTTCACCCCAGATCGCGATATTGGCAACACCGGGCACCCCTAGTAAACGGGCGCGAATGGTCCAATACGCTAGCATGGACAGATCCATAACCGAATGGTCCGGCGAGGTAATGCCTATTTTTATCACCCGACTTGTGGACGATAGCGGGGGCATCATAAACGGCGGCGCGGCCCATCTGGGTAAGTTGGGCGTTGCCATTGCCACACGCTCGGCAACCAACTGGCGGGTTAATAACTCATCCACACCGGCTTCAAAAATAGCCACCACCGAAGACAGTTGCGGCACCGATTTCGAACGCAAGGTGGTTACACCGGGTACGCCTGCCAAGGCGTTTTCCAGCGGTACGGTGATGAGCGACTCAACCTCTGCCGGCGATAGGCCGAGCGCTATGGTTTGAATTTCGACTTTCGCCGGCGCAAATTCTGGAAATACATCGACCGGCATATCGCGCAGGCGCAGTACACCGAAATACATTAAACAAATACCCAATGCGATAACGACAAAACGAAAGCGCAAACTGGTTCCTATGATCCATGCCATCATAATATTATCCTCTGATAGGTTTTGACGGTTAGTGTCCAACACCGCTTTCGATGCCGTGCAATTCAGCTGCGCCGACGATGACCACCGGGGTGCCGACTGACGGCCCGGATGCTAAAAAAACCACATCATCGGAAATCGATACGACCTCTACTGCGGCGCGTAAAAAGACACGCGGTTCCGGATTGATATAAACCCAAGTTGCCCCCCATTGGTCATACCACAGCGCTGCATAAGGCATGGTTAATTGACCCAAAGCATCGCTGCGAATTTCACTCAACTGAATATCGAGCCGGTCAACGGCGTGTTGTATAAGGGTAATTTTTTTGCCATCGGACCCGTCAATAGTCTCAGTGATGCTGACTGCCGTGGTGCCCGAGTCTGCGCTCGCAGCAGCCAGCGACCAAAAAGCTAAGAGCAGTGCCGGGAGCCGCAGCACGATGGATTGGGTGGTAGTCGGTCGTTTCATAACGATGCTCCCGACTCAAGCGAAGGGGTTGATGTGTTAGCGGACGTATTCTGCGCCAAGTCGCCCAAGCCCAGCGTGTCCCGACCGGCGTCGGCGCCAAAGCGTAGGTAAAGTGCCGGGATGCAACATAAGACCAGCACCAGTGCACTGACCAACCCACCCAGCATGACACTGGCCGAAGCGTGGAGAATTTCCAGGCCGGCTATATTGCCCAAGACGATGAAGGGAAAAGACAGGGCCGCCAGAACCAGCGCGCTGATCAGCAGAGCCGGCATTCGCTCAGCTATAACCGAGCGCACTAAGAGCGCACCAAAGGGCGTACCTTGCAACTGCCGCCATTGAAACGCGCGTATTAGCGTTACGCCATTGCGCACGCTGAAGCTCAAAGCAATGCCCAGGCCGACCATCGAGCCGAGTGAGAAATAGCCACTGGGCATCACCACCAAAAATCCGCCCAGTAGCGTTATGGGGATACCCACCATGCTCAATAGAGCCATTTTCCAACTGCCAAAGGCCGCCTGCAGCAATAAAAATATAATCAACGCCACCGCGAAAAAATTTCTGTATAAGGATTGCAGAGCCGTTTTTTGTTGAAAGTATTCACCCAAAACATGGGCGTGGTATTCAAATGGAAATGACATGCCTTGAATAGTACGCGCGACTTCGCGCGACACTGCACCAACATCTCGGCCGCTAATATCAGCCACTATATCGAGTCTGCGTGACACCCCTTGGCGTAGAATGACGCTAGGTGCCGACACGACTCTGACATCGGCTACGTCGCCCAAACGAACCTGTTCACCGGTCACCGCATCGATTAGCAAATTACGCACGTCGTCTAAATTGGTATGAATAGTGTCACTACCGACCACGACCACATCAAATACCTTTTGGTCTTCAAACAATGCCCCTACGGTAATGCCTTGCACCAGAGTCGAGGCAGCGCGCCGGACATCGCCTGGCTTTAAACCGTATTGCCGGGCGCGGTCGAGATCGACCACAACCTCAATCGTGGTTTTTTCCGCATGCGCCTCGATCAGAGGGTTGGTTATGCCCTCGATTTTTTCAAGTAGGGTGCGTATTTCTTCCGCCTTGGCTTGGAGGATGGCATAGTCGTGACCAAACACTCGTACGCTGATGGTTTCATCATCCCCGGTCAGGGTTTCCAATATTCGCTTTGATAAAAATGAGCTGACTTCGGCGCTAATATTTGGCCGAGCGTTCGCGACCGATTGAATTTTAGCGAGAGTCTCTTCGTACTGGGCATCCAGGTCGATACTGACCCAGATTTCGGCGGAGTCGACATCTGACACCTCGGCGGAAAAGACGGCACGACCCACCTGTGCAGCAGCATTTCGGACCCCCGGAATGGCAAGGATTTCGTTAATCAGGTCTTGGGTGATCTGGCTCATAGCTGGCAGCGAGGTACCAGCCGGCGCGTCAATCTCAACCACTATATCGGTTTCATTAAAGATCGGCAGGTAAGCGTGTTCAGCCTGGTTCCAGACGAATAGACCCACGCCCAGGCCGACCACTGCCAGTAAGATCGTTGGCCAGAGTTTAGCCAACGTTGCATTCACGAGCACCTCGGACAGGCCATTTAATTTGTCCATCAACCTTGAGTAAGTGCGTTCCGCTACCGGAGCGCCGCCTAATAGCAAAAGACACAGCGCAGGTGTCAAAACCAATGCGACAGTCAGTGACGCCAATACCGCGACGGCGTAGGCCCAGATCATGGGTTTAAAAAATGGTGCCATTGTGCCGTGCATAAATAACAGCGGCACAACCGCGAGCAGTAGCATCAGGGTGGCATACAAGAGCGGGCTGCAAGCCTCCCGGGCTGCCGTAACGATGATGGCAAAGTCGGTCTTCTTGTTTGCAATGCCGTCTGCCGCCCCGAGTCGTCGAACGATAGTGTCTAGGCTCAGGACCGCATCGCCGACTATTACGGCAATAGCAAGGGTCAGGCCGGCAATCATCATCATATTGGTATCGGCGCCCCACGCATTGAGGGCCCAAATGGCCGAAAAACCTGACAGCGGTACCACCACCGCTGCGATCAGGGTAACGCGCCAGTTGGCGAATAGACTCGCAAACGCAATCAGCAGCAGCATATAGGCAACGGCGATACCTGTGCCCAGGTTCTCAGCCGCCCGCTCTATAAAACTGGCGGGTCGGTAAATATGGCTGTCGACCTCAATACCCTGCATGCCGGGGCTCAGCTCAAGTAACGCGGCCTCGACACCGTGTGTGACCTCTATGGTATTGGCCCCGGGAAACTTGTCGATCGCCAGCAGTAAGCCACTACCGGTTTTGAAAATCGCATCGCCGATAAGTGGTTGATTGGCCTCAATTACATGGGCGACCTGATGCAGCGGGATGGCGGTGCCAAACACCGGGACCTGAGAAAAACTTTCCGGCGTGGCGGTGGGCGAAATATGGCGAACCCCGAGACGCTGGTTGGGCGTATCGATGAAGCCACCGGAACCGGGCGTTGACGAATTAAGATAGGTCAGCGGTGAGGCCCAGACCGATTCCCCTGCGGTCTTAATAATTTGCTCTAGGGTAATATTATTAGCGTGTAAGGTTGCCGGATTCACCTGTACCTGGACCTGTTTGTTGCGCAATCCCCAAACCGACACGTTAGCGACGCCGGGCACCCCGACAAGGCGCGGTACGATATTCCAGCGTGCCAGGACCGACATGTCGATAAGCGATACGGTTTTTGAATTCAGGCCGATATTCATCACCCGACTAGAGGACGAGACCGGTTGCAGCATCACCGGCGGGTTGGATACATTTGGCAGGGCATGGGCCTGGGTGAGCCGTTCTTGCACCATTTGGCGGGCTTGCATGAGGTCGGTCCCGGGTGCGAAAAACATCTCGATGGCCGACAAACTGGTAATCGATTCTGACTCGATCGAGTCTAACCAGGGCACTCCATTGAGCAAGTCAGCCTCAAGCGGCACCGTGATTAATGACTCAACCTCGGTGGTTGACAGGCCCAGCGCCTCAGTATGAACATCTAGTGACAAGGGTGAAAACTCGGGTACGAGATCAAGCGGGACAGTGCGAATTTGCATAACGCCGCCAACCAATAATATGAGTGCCAAGGCCATCATAACGGTGCGCATACGCAGGCTGAGGGAAATAATCCAAGTTAACATAATTTCTCCAATAGTCGATTAAGGAAGAAAAAATGCCTCTAATAACAACAAGGGTAACAAAAAAGCTTACGACGAAGTTCGCAAAAATAAGACGCGATTCGGAATAGCTGAGTGTCTTTTTTAGGAAAGCCAATCAGAAATAATTCGTAGATCTTATTTTTCAATCCTCTACTTTAGAGTCAAATAATAAAAGAAGCTCCATTTCTATTTATTTTTCAGTGTGATGTCTTACGATCCGTTTAAAGTTTGCCAAATATTTAGAGTCAATAGGTTTAGACGGTTTTACGTTTTGCCGGCCTGGGGTGCACCTTGTCGCAAAAACCTGCAGTTTTTAAGAGTAAACCTATCGGCTCTATCGCCTCTGGGCGAGTCCTTTGAACAGGGATTAAGCTACACTGCCACCTGATTTGTTGCAAGCTTGGTCCTGCTAGGTGTGTTAAATGGGGCGTTTTTATGGGTCTTGGGGGCGGGCATACAGTAAAAAAAAAGACCCTTTTGCAGGGCCTCTAATGAGTGGCTAGGGTGTTTCGCTGAAAAACACCCCCCTCTGCGGGTAGTCGAACTATAGTTCGTTACCCTATGTTATTAGGCCTTATCTAGCGCCTGGGCGACGTCGGCAATAATGTCATCAATGTGTTCGATGCCAACCGATATTCTGATCAGATCGGCGCTAACACCGGCGGCTGCCAATTCCTCTGCATTCAACTGGCGGTGTGTAGTGGACGCCGGGTGGCAGGCTAAGGACTTTGCATCGCCGATATTAACCAGGCGCAAGATCATTTCCAGCCCATCGATAAAGCGCGCACAGGCGTCGATGCCGCCGACCAACCCAAAGCTTAAAATACCCGATGCCTTGCCGTGGGTGATTTTCTGGCAGGTTGCATAGTACGGGCTATCGGGCAGCGCGGCATAGTTGACCCATTCCACCTTGTCGTGCTTTTGCAGATAGGCAGCCAATTTTTCCGCGTTGTCGCAATGGCGATCCATACGCAAGCCCAGTGTTTCGAGGCCCTGAAGGATTTGAAATGAATTCATCGGTGAAATCGCCGCGCCGGTATTGCGCAACGGCACAACACGGCAGCGCCCGATATAGGCGGCCTCGCCCAGTGCTTCAGTGTAGACAACACCATGATAGGACGGATCGGGTTCATTCATAACCGGGAAACGCGCCTTATTGGCCACCCAGTCAAACTTGCCCGAGTCAACAATGACCCCGCCAATGGCGGTGCCGTGGCCACCAATATATTTGGTCAGTGAATGCACTACAATATCAGCACCGAGCTCAAACGGGCGGCACAGATAAGGCGTGGCTACGGTGTTGTCGACTATTAGCGGCACACCGTGTTTATGGGCGATTTCAGCCAAACGCGCGATGTCGACAATATTGCCGGCGGGGTTACCGATAGACTCGCAAAAAATGGCCTTGGTTTTGTCATCGATGGCTTGTTCGAAACCGGCAAAGTCATCGTGCGATACCATGCGCGTTTGAACGCCTTGTCGCGGCAGTGAGTGGGCAAAGAAATTATAGGTGCCGCCATACAATTGGCTGGTGCTAACAATATTGTCGCCCGCTTCGGTGATGCATTGAATCGCATAGGTAATGGCCGCCATACCGGACGCCACACAGAGGGCACCGATGCCGCCTTCCATCGCCGCGACGCGCTTTTCCAAGACGTCTGTCGTTGGATTCATTATGCGCGTGTAGATATTACCCGCGACCTTCAGATCAAACAGGTCGGCACCGTGCTGGGTATCATCAAAGGTGAAGGAGGTTGTTAGGTAGATCGGGACGGCTGCAGCCTTGGTGGTGTCTTCTGACGTGTAGCCTTCATGCAAAGCAATGGATTCAAGTTTCATAGGGCTTCTCGGTTAGTTAAAAAGTGCAGTATCGGTTATTACCGGCAAAGGTGGCTGCCATAGCGGTCGATGTTGCATCCGCCGGTCTTCCCTAGGGGCTCGACCCGCGCGCCGCCTATTCAATTGCCTGCAAAAATTATGGATGCCCCGATTTTGTACTAATACCTCAGGCCTTGCAGTATTTATTTTACAGCTTAACGCGCGCCATCCGGTTGAGGCCCTAAGCAGGCGGCTGCGCAATACCCCGTTATTCGCAACAGGGCATTGCAGTTTTATTAGGGGGCAATCCTGCTAATGCAGAAATTAATTCCGGCGCATTGTTGGTTAATTTTCGTCATAAAAATGACGTTGTTGTTTTGTTTGTAATTTTAAAAATCTTAAGGGGTGATTAACAGCTTAATGGCTCAGTTAAAATACCGAGCGAGCTTGGCAGCAGTGGGGCTTGAGATTGGTTGGGAGTTGGGCAATGGAATCGCGCCGCCTGGAATACAGCATGCCTCCCCAGACTTAGCGAATGTCTTTATGGGGTCGAAACAAAGCCCTACTGGAAGGGTTCTCAGTAGGGCTCTTGGAATCACCAAAGCTTAGGTGTTGAGCTTACTTACCGCCCTTATCTTTGGCAGACTCCTTCTTGTCTTGAAAATCCGAGTCGTTTGCGTTCTCGTGAGAATCTTTCTTCTCTTTTTGCGAATCCTTCTTGTCTTCCTTCTCTTGCTGTTTCGGAGTTTTCTCACCATCATCACTGGCCGATGGATTCTCAGACGCTGCAGGGCACACTAAGGTGTTGAAATAAGATTCCAGCAAATTTGATCTGTTGCCAAGCGTTATATCGGACTCCATCGAATCGTCAAATTCAATGATCAGGCCTGCCCCCGCGTTATCGGTAATAGTGGCCGTACCTAAATCGGTATCAAAGCGGTTTTCAGACAGGAAGACAAAGTTATAATAGTCATCATCGACGACATAGCAATTGCCTCCCTTGTCAAAGGTGTCAGATTGATCATCATACCAGGTCACATTGCCCGCATCATCGATCACCATATAACCTTCGTCTATGCCATCGGTACCATAATCTTCCGTAATCAAATAGACACCAACGATTGATTCTAAGCTCGTTACCGGCTCTGTGGGTACCACGACCGCCTCTTCTGGGGTGGCAGCAGTTGCTGCGACCACAGCTGTGACCACCGTAGTCGCCGCATCCTCCAGGTTACAGGCGCTCAAAGAAAACGCACCCAATATTATTGCTGCCGACAAGACGCTTGAACGATTAAGGATCATAAGGAATTCCACTTTTTGGTAGTTAATCTGAAGTTATAGCGTTATAACCAGATCACAGACAGTTGTCAATGAGATTAGTATTGGCGCGGTTACGCCAATGCATAGGTGCACGAGCATAGGGCGCATAAAACTGACTAGACTATCCGGCAGAGACCCTTCGCTATAGAGCGGGGCGCTTAATGGCGGCCTGTACTAGCAGCACATTTTGGTCAATGATCTTGCTTGACGCAATCAAGGCCCGTATCAGCGTCGCAATTTACGGCGCAGCACCCGCCACTTTTCGGCATAATAATCGATATCCACCATAGCGCTGAGTACCCGGTCTTTCTGAATTCGGTGGTGATAGATGGCGGCCCCGACGTGGGCCACTAACAGTGCCATGGCAAGCAAGGTCGCCAGCTCGTGGACCCGTCGGATCTGGGTATAGAGGGCATTGTCAGTGGCATAACCAGAGATATCGAATAGGCCAAGGAGTAAAACAGGCAGTTCGGCATAATAGGCGGTTAGTAGGCCAGTCAGGGGAATGAGAATGGCGAGGGAGTAGAGCGCAAGATGCACGCCGGTCGCGATGAGTCTTTTCAGCATGGGCAGGTTGTGATTCGGTCGAGTGTCGCGGCGGATAAAGCGTTTAAAAAAGAGGTAGAGCGCGCAGACCAACACCACTGTGCCGATAGTGGAATGGTAGCGCAAACCGGCACTGCGGTAGGCATTTGACAGCGGCAGGTTAAATTGCTGCCCGGCAATGAGGAGAGTGATACAGCCGGTGGCAATGGTCCAATGCAGCCAGCGATAAGGGCTGCTGTAGTCATGGGGTGGGTTTTCCTGGGTTAGTCTCGGGTAAGTGGTCACATCAAGGGTCCTTAGGGATTCGATGGGGTCATTGTCGCGTCAAGGCCCCTTGGAAACTTGATATCGGTCAGGCTTATGTGTCGGCCTTTTGTCTGGAGTATGACCCGTCCTGAAATAAGTTGACACCTTGGAGACTTATTTATGGAATCCTGTTCTAACACAGGCCGAAAGCGCACTCAGCGTGATTACACCCTGGCCTTTAAATTGTCAGTGGTCGACCAAGTTGAAAAAGGCGAACTCACCTACAAACAGGCTCAAAAGCGCTACGGCATTCAAGGCCGATCAACCGTTTTGGTGTGGCTTCGTAAGCATGGTACCTTGGACTGGACCTCTCAACGTGTAAAACCCCTCATGAATAAAGAAACCCCAGAACAAAAAATTAAACGGCTCGAGAAAGCCCTCGAAGACAAAGAAGATTACATTTACCTGATGGATGAAACGATCAAGCGAGTCGACCAGATTAAGGGGACCTCTTTCCGAAAAAAGTTCTTAGAGTTGTTGCCCGAGAAGCTCAAGCAAGAGGACGAATGACACTGGCTCGAAGCTGTCGTTTGATAGGTATTTCTCGACAAGCCATGTATCAAGAGCTTGCTCGAAAACGCCAAAAATCAACGGCGCTATCACCCGTACTGGACTGGGTATATACGATACGTCGTGACTTGCCGCGCTTAGGTGGCCGGAAGCTCTACCACCTTTTGCAGCCGGAGCTCCAACGGCAACAGATTAAACTGGGGCGGGATGGTTTGTTTACGCTATTAAGGCAGCATCGTCTCTTAATCATGCCGGCACGTCAGTACCGTAAAACCACGCACAGTAAGCATTGGATGCGAAAATACCCAAACCTATACCAGGGAATGGCCATTGACCGACCAGAGCAGGCCTATGTGAGCGATATCACATACTTGGAAAGTCGAGAGGGGGTGCATTACCTCTCGTTGGTGACCGATGCGTATTCTCGAAAGATTGTAGGTCATCACGTCAGTGATGATCTGTCAGCGAAATCCGTGGTAAAGGCATTAGACCAAATGCTTATCGAACGACAGAGCAGAGAACGGGCCATTCATCATTCGGACCGAGGACTACAATACTGTTCTGAGCTGTATCAATCACGCTTGGCGTCACAAGGTATCACGCCTTCAATGACCACAGGCTACGATTGTTACCAGAATGCGTTGGCAGAGAGGATTAACGGCATTCTAAAACACGAGTTCTTAATCCATCAATACAAAGACAAAGAGGAGCTGGAGCAGGTCGTGAAAGAGTCAATCGATGCGTATAATCACAAACGACCGCACAGCAGTTTGGGGATGCTAACCCCAGCAAGCGTGCATGAAAAAGCCAACTGAGATGCTCAGTTG
The DNA here is from genome assembly GCF_002795845.1 of Reinekea forsetii. Lineage (GTDB taxonomy): Bacteria > Pseudomonadota > Gammaproteobacteria > Pseudomonadales > Natronospirillaceae > Reinekea > Reinekea forsetii. Next base: position 3,222,799 of record NZ_CP011797.1, on the reverse strand, counting down.
GCTCAATAAAAACCGTCAACATATATTAGGACGGGTCAGTAATTCGGTTTCGGATGCCTTTTAGGGTGCCCAAATATCAGTAAAGGTTCCCATATGGATGTTCTACTTGGCCTGTATTAATCGCACACCCCCGTTCTCAGCGCTACCCGTCCCACCCCTGTGCAGCGTTAAGTTGTATTGGTCATTTAGAGTAATAAAATAATTATTTCATGTGAACAACTTCTCAATTCGAACGAAAAATTTACTTGATTCAGCCCAGCGTGTTGGTTACATTTTAAAGTACTATATCTGGCATTAATCTTATAGTTCTGCAGTCTTTAAGTTCAGTATTTTGCTACCGTTTAGGTAATTTGCGACGAGCTCTAAGGACGACGGTTGCCATGGATTCAGGCCTATTAGCGTTAATTTCAATTGCTAACTTCCATCAATTACCCGCAAGCCCAGCGCAGGTGCAGCATCTATATGGGGTAGAGGGAGAGCTATTCTCCGATATTCAGTTGCTCCAGGCCGCTGAGCATCTGTCGTTAAAGGCGAAGTTTGTTCGCACCGACTTGGCTAGATTCAAGAATGTCAATTTGCCATGCATGGCTAAGGGGCAGGATGGACAATATTTTGTGGTCGCGAAGATAGCGCGCAGCAAAGACCTAAAAATTGACAGCGTACTCATTCACGACCTATCGCAAAAAGCGCCAGAGATCATTAGCCTGAATGAATTCAATCAGCGCGCAATCGGTGAATTCCTGGTTGTAACAAAACGTGTCAGTCTGTCCGAAGCCATGACGCGCCAATTCAATATAGCTTGGTTCGTGCCCTCCCTGGTAAAATACCGAAAATTATTTACCGAAGTCTTAGTCGCATCCTTCGTGTTGCAACTTTTTGCGCTGGTCACGCCATTCTTCTTTCAGGTTGTTATGGATAAGGTTGTTGTGCATCGGGGCTTCTCTACCCTAGACGTGCTCGCCGTTGGGTTTTTTATTGTGGCCCTCTTCGAAGCGTTTATCGGCGGGTTTCGAAATTACCTCTTTAGCCACACAACCAATCGAGTCGATGTCGAGCTCGGCGCAAGACTCTACAACCATTTGCTGGCACTGCCATTGTCGTATTTCGAATCCAGGCAGATTGGTCAGAATGTGGCGCGGGTAAAAGAATTGGATACGATCCGCAACTTTATTACCGGCACCGCGCTGACCCTTATTATCGATCTGTTTTTTGTATTTATCTTTATTTCAGTGCTGTGGTACTACAGCCCAACCCTAACCTGGGTAATACTGGCGACCATTCCTTGCTATATCGTGTTGTCCATTGCCATAACACCCCTCCTCAGGTCTCGCCTGAATGAGAAGTTCAAATACAGTGCCGCCAATACGTCGTTCTTAACGGAATCCATTAGCGGTATTGAAACCGTCAAGGCATTGGCCGCCGAACCCCAAATGCAACGTCGACTGGAAGACAACCTATCCAGCTATGTCTCGGCCTCCTTTAAAAGCAGCAATCTGTCTAATATCGCCAGCCAGGCATCCGGCCTAATTAATAAATTGATGACCCTGGGTATCGTGTGGTTTGGCGCGCATCTGGTCATAAGGGGCGAAATCAGCGTTGGCCAGCTGATTGCGGTGAATATGATCGCAGGCCGGGTGAGTGGGCCGGTTTTAAAGTTGGTGCAGCTGTGGCAGGACTTCCAACAAGCAGGCATATCGATCGCGCGGCTCGGTGACATTCTAAACGCGCCAAGAGAGTTTAATGCCCAGAACACGCGGGCGTCTGTGGAGCATATTCACGGCGAAGTCACCTTTACGGATATTGATTTTCGGTATGCCATTGAGGGCCGCAAAATACTCAACCGGGTGAGTTTTACGGTTGCAGTCGGGACGGCCATTGGCATTGTGGGCAGTTCTGGCTCAGGCAAGAGCACCATCGCCAAGCTACTTCAGCGGCTGTACATCCCTGAGTCCGGTCGCATAACGGTCGACGGTATCGATATAGCGTCGCTCGATCCCAGTGTCTTACGGCGCCAAATAGGCGTGGTGCTGCAAGACAGTTTTCTCTTCAATCGCACAATTCGAGAAAATATCGCCTTGGTCAATCCAGGCATTTCAATGGATCGGGTGATCGCCGTTGCCAAGTTATCGGGCGCTCACTCCTTTATCGCCGAGTTACCCAATGGCTACGACACCCTGATTGAGGAGCAGGGCACGAACCTGTCGGGAGGGCAACGGCAGCGCATTGCGATTGCTCGAGCGCTGATTAATAACCCCAAGATCCTCATCTTCGACGAAGCGACCAGTGCCCTGGATTATGAATCTGAAAAGGTGATACAGGAGAATATGCAGGCCATCTGTAAAAACCGGACCGTTTTGGTGATCGCACACAGGCTGTCCGCTGTCGCATTTTGTAACCAGATTATGGTGGTCGAAAAGGGCTCGGTTGTGGAGATGGGCGCAAGCAGAGACCTGCTTCGCAGCGGCGGCCGGTTCTCTGAGTTATTTGCCCATCAACGCCAAGCCCCGTTCACTAATACGATGGACGAGAAACCGCACATTGTGGCCTCTGGCAAGCGCAAGATCACACTCGACAGAGTGCCCACAGTGTCGGTCCGAGGGTCATCGGAATGAAGCCAGCACTGCTGAACCCAGCGAACTCAGGCGCGACCGACCTGTATGAATTCATGCCGGCGGCCTTATCGGTTCAGGCCACACCACCAAACCCGTTGGCGCGATGGCTCGCTTACGGCCTGATTGCGCTTATATTTCTTGCTCTGGCTTGGGCCTATATCGGCAACGTTAATATAGTGGTCAGTGCAGATGGCAAGATATTACCAACCCAGCGTGTGCAGTTTATTCAACCCTTTGAAAAGGGCACGGTGTCAAAAATTTATGTGCGTAACGGCGATAGGGTCAGCAAGGGCCAGGCGTTAGTAGAACTCGACAGGGCGAGCGCAGAAGCAGACCTCAATCGCATCACCAATGACCAACATGCAACAGAGCGTAGCCTCCGAGTGCGTGAGCGCTTCTATGGACGGGTCGTGAACTTTACCCTTACCCAAGTGGCAGAGGCGAAACAGTTGCCCACTGCTATCGCGGTTGAATACCCAAACGACCCGGGCACGGAGTTCGATGCCCAACTGCTCGAAGGGTACTGGCGGGAATTCCGAGCGACGGTCAACGAACTGGACAGTGCCGTGGCCCGCATCCATGCCGAACAGCAAATGAACCGCATTACCCTGAAGAGCCTGCAGCATAGCCTGCCGCTGGAGCAGCAACGCTACAACAGTATTAAAGCGCTGTTTGAAACGGGCGGCACAACCCAAATTGAAATGTTAAACGCCCAGCAGGCCCTATTGTCAGCTACCTACTCCTTAGAACTCGAGCAAGAACGCAGCCAGCAATTATCGGCGAGTGAAGACGAGGCAGAACAGAAAATTGAGACCCTAACCGCACAGGTTCGGTCTGGCCGCCTGGATGAGATTGTGGAGCTGCAAAGGCAGTTGAGTAGCCTGCTTGAAGAAAAACATAAGGTGGAGCAACGCCTGAGCTACTTCACACTCTATTCACCCGTAGATGGTGTGGTGCAGCAAATAAACATCAATACCTTGGGCGGCGTTGTAACAGATGCTGAACTGTTGATGAGTGTTATTCCCGAGGGCAAGGCCGTTGAAGTAGAGGTTTTTATCGACAATACAGACATTGGTTTTATAGAGGAAGGTATGGCCGCGGAAGTCAAAATACACACGCTACCCTTCACCAAATATGGCGTGGTTGACGCAGAAATATTGTCGATCTCGCATGACGCAATAATTGATGAGGAGCGCGGCCTGGTGTTCAGCATGCTGTTGAGGCTGGACAGGAGTTCACTGCTTGCGGATGCCCGGGCGGTTGAATTTAAACCGGGTATGGCGGTAACGGCTGAAATTCAAACCGGTGAGCGAAGGTTAATTGAGTTTTTCTTGTCGCCGTTAATGCGTACGCGTATGGAATCGTTGAGGGAAAGGTGATGGCAGAAAATATGAACCGAAAATGGGCTCCTGCTCTGGAGAAAATCAAAAGCATACTAAAATTCGTTATTATTTTATGCGTCATAGCGTTCACGCCCTACTGTGTTGTGATGGTCGCGAATATAAATGAACAGGAATATAAGGATATTGATTATAAGAAGTACATTATTTCGCCATCAGAATTCGGCTTCGAATTTGACCTTCCTAAGAAAAACTATAGAGAGGTTTCGTTACTGTTTGATGGCCTGACTGAGAGGGATATTGATGTTTTATATTCGCCATACATGAGGAGTAATAGGGTTTTTGAGGGGGATAGGATTCAGGCTCAGGTGATTTGTGATGTTGGTCATGGCCTAGATGAAACGTTCTCAATGCGGTCTCAAAGATTGGAAAAAAATCGAACAAGAATAAAGCATATTTTAGTTGGGGAATGGAAGAAGAAGAGGTGTAAGGGATCGGGTGTCATATATTCAGATGCAATGTCAGAGGGACTTTTCAATAAGATGCGGGTTGTTGTGGATCGCGGCGATATGGTTCTTGGTCTCGATCTTAGAGGTAATTTCATCTATGGGGTATTTGCTGCGCTTTTTTATATTTTCACATTAATACGGATTTACTTTATTTATTATTTTTTTGGTTTATTTGAAACAATAAAGGAGGTTTTTTAAATGGGATATTCAGTTACGATTTATACAGATCAAGAAATACTAGGAATGAAAAACTTTGTTCATACCTGGCTGGAAGTTTCCGACAATGAGGGGGATAAGATGGCCATGAGTTTTTATGCGGTTTCGGTAGGAATTTTCTGGTTTGGTCTGAGTGACATAGAGTGGCGAGAAGCTGATTTTACAGTTTTAATAGAGTCTTGAGTGTGGTTGGAGCCGGTTCATTTATCGAATATAGCTTTAGAGGTTTATGAGGATGAGTGCTAATAAAAAATTCACTTATGTTATTTCGAAAATTAGAAGCATATTAACGCCGATTACCATTTTATGCATTATAGGGGTCACGCCTTATTGTATTGTAACTGTCGCAAACATTAACGAGAAAGAGTACAAGGACATTGATTATAGTAAATATATAATATCAGAAGCGGAGTTCGGTTTTGAATTTAATCTACCTAAAAAGAACTATAGAGAAGTTTCTTTGATATTTGATGGTTTGACGGAGAATGAAGTTAGTATTTTGTATTCACCATACATGCAGGTTGATGGTGCTACTGAGGGTGAGCGAATTAAAATTAATATTTTGTGTGACGATAATCAGGGTTTAGATGTTGCATTTCCATTGAAATCTCAGAGGCTTGAAAAAAACAGAACGAGAATTAAAGAAGTTCTACTAGGTGAGTGGAAGAAGAAGAATTGTAAGGGCGTCGGCATTATATACTCGGAATTAATGTCAGAGGAGCTTTTCAGTAAGGCGCGGGTTGTAGTTGATCAAGGTGATATGATTTTTGGGCTCGATATTAGAGAAAATATAATTTACAAGATATTCGTTGCTTTATATATTATTTTTGGGGTTTTAGGGACCTATGCTGAATTTATATTGATCAATGCTATTGAAGAAATTAAGGAGCTATTTTAAATGGGATATTCAGTTACGATATACACAGACCAAGAAATGCTGGACTTTAAGGGAATTGTTCATACCTGGCTAGAGGTTTCCGGCAGCGACGGGGAGAAAGTGGTAATGAGTTTTGGCGCAGCGTCTATAGGGGGCATATTTGGGGGAAGCCCAGGGAAATGGAATAAGAATGAAAAGCCAGAGCGCGTTGACGCAAGTATAACCTATGAAATTGATGAAGAGGCATATAACTCTATTATATTCGAGTTTAATAATATTTCTAAGGCCGAAAACTCGCCGGAGTATCATATAGCGCCTGAAGCAACCAAAAATAATGGAGATATGAACTGTGTCACCATGTCAGATGCTTTGTTACAGGCGGCTGGAATTTTCGACTTCCAAGGATACTCAACACCTCAAACCGTCTGGACTGAGGTTAAGCGATTGAATGCACTTCAAAAGGCAGTCGAAGCAGGCGGTGGTGGTGGCGGTGGTGGTACCGGAGATGGCGGTACCGGAGACGGTGGTACCGGAGGCGGTGGTACCGGAGACGGTGGTACCGGAGACGGTGGTACCGGAGATGGCGGTACCGGAGATGGTGGTACCGGAGACGGCGGTACCGGAGATGGCGGTACCGGAGATGGCGGTACCGGAGATGGTGGTACCGGAGATGGCGGTACCGGAGATGGCGGTACCGGAGATGGCGGTACCGGAGACGGTGGTACCGGAGATGGCGGTACCGGAGACGGCGAAGGTGATGCAGGCTCAGAAGGTGGCACCGGCGGCACTGCTGGCCCAGGAGCCGCCGCCGGCAGTGGCGGTTCGAATGAGAACATTCCTCGCGACCCTCTGGTCCTTGACCTAGACGGGGATGGAATTGAACTGATGTCGCTCGATCAAAGTGACGCTTATTTTGATCTGGATGGTGATGGCTTCGCCAATAAAACCTCTTGGTTAAGCGGCGATGATGCGTTCCTCGCAATCGATCGCAATGCCGATGGCACCATCAACGATATTTCTGAATTATTTGGCAGCCCCGAGCGCACCGGTTATGACGAGCTCAGTGATTTAGACTCCAATGCCGATGGCGTTATCGATGCACTGGACGAGCAGTTTTCAGACCTGAAGGTTTGGCAAGATTTAAACGGCGACGGTGTTAGCCAAAGCACTGAACTGAAATCATTGAGTGACGCAGGTATTGCCAGCATCAGCCTAGATTATGCCGATGTAGACTCAGAGCTGGGTGCCAATGCTCAGATTGCTCGTGAGGGTTCATTTACTTGGGCAGACGGGTCACAAGGTGTTGCGGCCGAAACCACGGGCATTGCTGCAGATGTTCTGTTGGCCTCTGATCCAACCTTTACCCGCTATGTTGGTAACGTGGAAATTGATCCTGACGTATTGGCCGTTGCAGATATCAAAGGCTATGGCCAGATGCCGGATTTGCACACGGCAATGAGCCTGGATGAGAATTTAAAGGACGATGTTTTAACCTATTTGGCGAATGCGACTGTAGAGTCGCTCAGCGCCGACTTTGAAGCCATACTGATTAGTTGGGCAAACGTCGAAAACATCGCCATTGAGGATATAGACCCTGATCATCGTCTGAATGTTAATTCTGCAACCGGTCTAGTCGAATTTAATTTGGCCGGTGAATCCTTTAGCCTTGAACAGTTAGGGATATTGAAGAAATATACTGGACTGGATGAACTCAATCTGGGCGATGGACAATGGCGTGAGAATGGCCAGATTGTGACCACCGGGGGCTATTATCGGGACGCCTACAATGACCTGTACCGAAATCTGTTGGTTAAGTTTGCAGTGGCCAATGGATTGCTAAGCGAAGTTTGTCCAGGGCTGACCTACAACGCCGAAACGGACCTGTTGTCTTACCCCCGCGCTGTTGATGCGGGGCTGGTTGGTTCATTAGTTTCGAGTTTGTTTGCCAACCCAACGGACGCGACCTTGGTGTCAGAGCACTGGCTGGCACTGGCAGCACTGGGCGAACTGTCGCCAGGCTTGGAAAACGAGATTGAAAGTAGCATTGCAGCGGCTTTAGCTGAAACCAACCTCACGGACGAATTATTGCTTACCTTTGAAAATGCATCTTTTTCATTATTGAATGTATCAATACAACGGGGTTCAGATGATATCGATGAAGTGGTCGGGTCGGCTGGGAATGATATTATTATCGGGTCGGCGGGCGATGACAGGCTGGTTGGCGGTAATGGAAACGATCTATTACACGGAGGCACAGGCAACGATAATCTAAACGGAGGGGCAGGTGACGATACGCTAGTCGGTGGCGCCGGAAACGACACCCTGGACGCGGGTTATGGTAATGACGCTATCCTGTTTGGTGTTGGCTCTGGCCAAGATACGCTAAGCCAGTATGACGCCACTGCGACCGGCACCTATACAGACACCATTCGTTTTGCCGCCGGCATCAAGCTAGATGACCTGACGCTGGGCAAGTCGGGTAATGATTTAGTGATTCAGTTGAACGGTAGTGATGACCAGCTGACGGTTACAAACTGGTTTGCCAGTACGGCCTACCAAGTTGATCAGTTCGAGTTTGCGAACGGCGCCGTTTATTCTGCTGATGAACTGTTTGCAATCAAGTATGTGGTGACAAATTTCACCGAATCTGACGCCGATCACACTGCCAGTGGCTATGTTGGTGTCGATCTAATGGTAGGGGGTGCAGGTCAAGACACACTCAGTGGGAGTAGTGGAGATGACCTTTTGTCAGGCGGGGCAGGCGATGATCAGTTAGAGGGCGGTAATGACGATGATCTGCTATTGGGCGGTACCGGTGCCGACACCCTGAACGGCGGCTCGGGCAACGACACCCTGATCGGCGGTACCGGGGACGACACACTGGACGGCGGGTACGGCGACGATGTGTATGTCTTCGGCACCGGCGGCGGGCACGACACCATCAACCAATACGACCCCTCGGCCGCCAGCAGCTATACCGACACGCTCCGGTTTGACGACGGTATTGGCCTGAACGATCTGCGCTTGGTTAAGGACGGTAATAACTTGATCGTTGAACTGGCGGGCACGGATGACACGATCACCTTGACCAACTGGTTTGCCAGTCCGGTCTACCAGATCGATCGGTTTGAGTTTGCCGACGGCACCCTCTATAGCAGCGCCGAGCTGTTGACCGCGTTACCGGTGATCACCGACCTGACCGATCAGACTGAGGGCGTGACCGCGACCGGCTATGCCGGCGAGGACCTCCTGCTCGGCGGCAGCGGTAACGACACCCTGAACGGCAGCAGTGGCAACGACACCCTCATCGGTGGCGCGGGCGCGGATACCTTGAACGGCGGCAATGGCAACGACACCCTGATCGGTGGCGTCGGGGATGACACCCTCAAGGGCGGATACGGCGATGATGTGTTCGTCTTTGGCACCGGCGCCGGCCACGACACCATCAACCAATACGACCCCTCGGTCGCCAGCAGCTATACCGACACGCTCCGCTTTGAAGACGGCATTAGCCTGGACGATCTGCGCTTGGTTAAGGACGGTAATAACTTGATCGCTGAACTGGCGGGCAGTGACGATCGGGTCACCTTCACCAACTGGTTTGCCAGCCCGGTCTACCAGATCGATCGGTTTGAGTTTGCCGACGGCACCCTCTATAGCAGCGCCGAGCTGTTGACCGCGTTACCGGTGATCACCGACCTGACCGATCAGACTGAGGGCGTGACCGCGACCGGCTATGCCGGCGAGGACCTCATGCTCGGCGGTCTGGGTGGCGACACCCTGAACGGCGCTAATGGCAATGACACGCTCGTCGGCGGCAGCGGTGCCGATACCCTGAACGGCGGCTCGGGCAACGACACCCTGATTGGTGGCGTCGGGGATGACACCCTCAAGGGCGGGTACGGCGACGATGTGTATGTCTTCGGCACCGGCGCCGGCCACGACACCATCAACCAATACGACCCCTCGGTCGCCAGCAGCTATACCGACACGCTCCGCTTTGACGACGGTATTGGCCTGAACGATCTGCGCTTGGTTAAGGACGGTAATAACTTGATCGTTGAACTGGCGGGTAGTGACGACCGGGTCACCTTCACCAACTGGTTTGCCAGCCCGGTCTACCAGATCGATCGGTTTGAGTTTGCCGACGGCACCCTCTACAGCAGCGCCGAGCTGTTGACCGCGTTACCGGTGATCACCGACCTGACCGATCAGACTGAGGGCATGACCGCGACCGGCTATGCCGGCGAGGACCTCCTGCTCGGCGGCAGCGGTAACGACACCTTGAACGGTAGCAGTGGCAACGACACCCTCATCGGTGGCGCGGGCGCGGATACCTTGAACGGTGACAACGATGCCGACCTGCTCATCGGCGGCAGCGGTGCCGACACCCTGAACGGCGGCAACGGCGATGACATCCTGATCGGTGGCGTCGGGGATGACACCCTCAATGGCGGGTACGGCGACGATGTGTATGTCTTCGGCACCGGCGCCGGCCACGACACCATCAACCAATACGACCCCTCGGCCGCCAGCAGCTATACCGACACGCTCCGGTTTGACGACGGTATTGGCCTGAACGATCTGCGCTTGGTTAAGGACGGTAATAACTTGATCGTTGAACTGGCGGGTAGTGACGACCGGGTCACCTTCACCAACTGGTTTGCCAGCCCGGTCTACCAGATCGATCGGTTTGAGTTTGCCGACGGCACCCTCTATAGCAGCGCCGAGCTGTTGACCGCGTTACCGGTGATCACCGACCTGACCGATCAGACTGAGGGCGTGACCGCGACCGGCTATGCCGGCGAGGACCTCCTGCTCGGCGGCAGCGGTAACGACACCCTGAACGGCAGCAGTGGCAACGACACCCTCATCGGTGGCGCGGGCGCGGATACCTTGAACGGCGGCAATGGCAACGACACCCTGATCGGTGGCGTCGGGGATGACACCCTCAAGGGCGGATACGGCGATGATGTGTTCGTCTTTGGCACCGGCGCCGGCCACGACACCATCAACCAATACGACCCCTCGGTCGCCAGCAGCTATACCGACACGCTCCGCTTTGAAGACGGCATTAGCCTGGACGATCTGCGCTTGGTTAAGGACGGTAATAACTTGATCGCTGAACTGGCGGGCAGTGACGATCGGGTCACCTTCACCAACTGGTTTGCCAGCCCGGTCTACCAGATTGATCGCTTTGAGTTTGCCGACGGCACCCTCTATAGCAGCGCCGAGCTGTTGACCGCGTTACCGGTGATCACCGACCTGACCGATCAGACTGAGGGCGTGACCGCGACCGGCTATGCCGGCGAGGACCTCATGCTCGGCGGCCTGGGTGGCGACACCCTGAACGGTAGCAGTGGCAACGACACCCTCATCGGTGGCGCGGGCGCGGATACCTTGAACGGCGGCAATGGCAACGACACCCTGATCGGTGGCGTCGGGGATGACACCCTCAAGGGCGGATACGGCGATGATGTGTTCGTCTTTGGCACCGGTGCCGGCCACGACACCATCAACCAATACGACCCCTCGGTCGCCAGCAGCTATACCGACACGCTCCGGTTTGACGACGGTATTGGCTTGAACGATCTGCGCTTGGTTAAGGACGGTAATAACTTGATCGTTGAACTGGCGGGTAGTGACGACCGGGTCACCTTCACCAACTGGTTTGCCAGTCCGGTCTACCAGATCGATCGGTTTGAGTTTGCCGACGGCACCCTCTATAGCAGCGCCGAGCTGTTGACCGCGTTACCGGTGATCACCGACCTGACCGATCAGACTGAGGGCGTGACCGCGACCGGCTATGCCGGCGAGGACCTCATGCTCGGCGGCCTGGGTGGCGACACCCTGAACGGTAGCAGTGGCAACGACACCCTCATCGGTGGCGCGGGCGCGGATACCTTGAACGGTGACAACGATGCCGACGTGCTCATCGGCGGCACCGGTGCCGACACCCTGAACGGCGGCTCGGGCAACGACACCCTGATCGGCGGTACCGGGGACGACACACTGGACGGCGGGTACGGCGACGATGTGTATGTCTTCGGCGCCGGCGCCGGGCACGACATTATTACCCAATACGACCCCTCGGCCGCCAGCAGCTATACCGACACGCTCCGGTTTGAAGACATAAACTATAATGAATTATGGTTTGGTCAAGAAGGCAATGACCTGTTGATCAATGTAGTGGGTACTGAAGATCAGGTTACGGTTGCGCACTGGTTTAGCAGTTCGGTGTATCAGGTTGATGTTCTTGAAACAGAAGGCTTCGCTTTAGACAACGACAAGGTTCAGCAGTTGGTTATTGCCATGTCGGCATTCGATGTCCCGCAAGGCGTCGGTGGGGTCATTACACAAGAAATAGAAAATGAGCTGCGGCCAATTTTGGCCTCTACGTGGCAGCCAAGCTAAAAGAGTTGGATCTAAACACTAAATTAGCCGATCAACCGATCGGCTTTTTATTGCGCTGATTTTAATTCAGGGTGTTCAAAATTCTGAGCCAGCCATCATTCAAACCACCTCAACTCCTTATTCAAACCACCTCAACTCCTTATTCAAACCACCTCAACAAAGGTCACCATGCCAGACACCTGATGTTCGATCATATGGCAATGCAACAGCCATTTGCCCGGTGTCATGGCCAGGAAGCGGATCGTCTGGGTGTCGCCGGCTTGCACCAGCAGAGTATCTTGCCAAAGCTCTTGTTGAGTCACCTCGTTAAAGGCCCGAAAATGTTGGCCGTGCAGGTGCATGGCGTGCGGCCATTGGGTGGTGTTGTGCAGTGCGATTTCAATGCCCTCGCCGACCTTGGCGGTGAGCAGCGGGGCCTGGGGCATATTGGCCACGCCGTTGAGCGTCCAGACCTGTTTGTTGGCGATCAGTTCCTGAACCGATAGCCTCTTGCCCTGGTACAGGGCCGTTGTTAAATTGCCCATCGCACCGCCTTGCATTGCCAGGGTGAGTTTTTGCTGGGTTTTAAATTCCGCCTTGGGTAAGGGGTTGGCCGGCAGGGCCACAACGGCCTCGAGTGAGCGCGAACCCGCAGCAGCCGTTACCTGCCACTGGGCGGCCAGGAAGGGTTGCTTGCCGCTGCGTTCGTTAATTGGGTACAGGCCGGCCCAGTCTTGGGGGATATCCAGCACCAGGTCATAGCGCTCGGCGGGCGCTAGGGTCAGCACACCCTTATGCGCCATAGGCTGGCTCAATGGCTGGCCGTCTTTGGCAATGATGTACGGGGTCAGGCCGGGAAAGCCGAATCTCATGATGCGACTGTTGGCGGTATTCATCACCCGCAGCCGTACTCGGTCGCCGGCCTTAACCGCCAGTTCAGGCAGGCGCAGGCGATTGACGGTTAAAACATTACCCATGCGCCCGGCATGCGCCCAAGCGTGTGTGTCTTCCAGCGACGCGGTATCGAGCTGGTCCTGTGAGGTGAGCAGCCAGTCATCGGCGACAAAGAGCAGATCCCGGTCAACGGGGTAGGGCTGCGCCTCGGCGACTACAATGGGGGTGTAGAGACCCAAGGCGAGTTGCAGATAGGTTTGATGGTGCGCGTGGGCCCAAAAGGTGCCGGCATCACTGGGGGTAATGCGGTAGTCGAAGCTTTCACCCGGCTGGGATCGTCTTAAATAGGGTGCGTCGGCTAAGGGTCATCACATTTTGTGCTCCTGGCGTTGAATACCATTGGTGTGCTGCACCTCCCGGATAAAGGCCATGATATTGCTGACGGCCGAGAAGCCGATTTGCGGCTGAGGCGGCATATTGCCGAACTGCCAATGGTGCTGTTGTACGCCCTTAAGGACTGCGCGCGAGAACGAGGCCGCGTCGTGATGGCCGGGATTGTAGATGTCGTGTATCAGCGGCGGGCCCACCCGACTGCCTTGGCCGTTAACGCCGTGGCAGGCGGCACAGTTGTTATTGAACGTCACTTGCCCGGCGGCAGCGCGCGGTGACAGAACACCGATCTGAACGTCGACGTGGGCCCTGTTGTGATCGGCAAAGGCACTTGCGGCGACCGTGATACTGAGTAAGGCGAGTAGTTTTTTCATAGGGCTTCCATTGTTTTCTAATCTAATCAAAGTGCTGTACGGCCTATTTGGGGCTGTCGCAGCAATCATGTGCCATGGGGAAAAAGGCTTCGGTTCGCGAAGATCCGTCTGGCGCAGAGGCGTTGGTCGGCCGGTAGTTGATTAAGCGAAAATAGGAGGGGGCTTCAGTACGGAATAGTAACCTTGGCTCAGGGCATCTTTTGCTCGGGTAAAGGTCTGACGCGCAACCGGATTGAGTGTGGGCAGGCCACTGGTAGCGATTAGCGCGCTGCCAGTGCCGATATGGCAATGTGCCCAGGCCAGGTCGCAGTTGGGCATGCTTTGGCAGTCGTCAGTCGAGTCGGCCATGCTGACATCGTGCGCCGCTTGCATGGGCATCTGGGCGAGCGCACAGCCTCCTTGCACAATAGATGCCGCCAACACAGGGGTGTTGAATAGGCTGACTGCTGTCAAGATCAGGATAAGCAAAGGCCGCATAGTTCAAGTCGTTTGGGGTAGTGGATTAATAGTGGGCCGATAGTAGCCCAGGCGGTTGCTCGGGTAAAAAGGAATTTCCCAAATATGTGTCAATGTCTGCTTCTCAAGCGCATACACTTCCGATTGGTCTCATCGATTCTGCGGGACCAAAAGCTGGCCTAATTCCCTTTGAGGGTTCTGGCTTGCCAAACTCCTCAACCGGTGAACGTCTGGTATCGGAAATCAGTTTGTTAATGCGTTTTCAGTCCGGGTGCATCGCCCGTTTCCGGTAAGCCAATGGACTGCATTGCTTGGCTGCCTTGAAGGTTCGATTGAAGTGGCTGAGCGTTTCATAGCCGACCAGCGGGCCGATGCGGTTCACTGGTAGATCGGTGGTCATTAGGTAATGGCAGGCCTGTTCCATTCGGCAAATCTTGAGGTAGTCGGAGAAGGTGGTGTTTAGGGTTTGGCGGAACCAGCGGCTGAAGGAGGGCAGGGTCATGGCGCACTGATCGGCGATGGCCTTGGCCGAGATGGGCGAGGCCATATTGCGATTGATGTAGTCTAGGACCTTTTGCAAGCGCACCTGATAGCGATTGAAATGGCTCCCCGTCGCCGAACTCAGGCTGCTTACGGCCAAACTCGGTTGGCTGCTACAGGCGTGCATGACTTCAAACAGGGCAAACAGGGCCTCGGTTGGCTGTAAGCTTGGCATCTCAATCAGACGATCGCGAATGGCAATCGGCAAGGCGCTGAACAATAGGCCTTTTTGGGCGAGCTGCAATTGCTGCCGAATCGTTTCGAACTCCGGCAAATGGTCGAATATCCGGCCATTGAATTGCACAATCAAAAAGTGAACCCGCTCTGTCTCACGGGTCACATAGTGATGGGGAAGATTGCGTCCGGTCATAAAGAGGTCACCAGTTTGATAAGCCCCGACCGAATCCCCGATCAGGGCTTGACCGTGGCCGGCCAAGACCAGCACAAACTCAATTTCCGGGTGAAAATGCCAGCTGCTGTCCTTGGGCAGCTGATGCTTGGTAAAGACCTTTAGGCTGGCCTTTACTTGTGCCAAGCCAACCTGCTCCAAATAGGCTCTCAAGATCGTATTGCCCCTATATATAGGTAAGATTCAATAACTGGGTAAAATAAGACTAGTTTAAGGCAAATTGATCTAATGGCAAAGCCTATCGAAGGCCTTATGATGCACGCGATTCAAAGGCGCCTTGCCGCTCGGTAAGGTGCAATTCAAATACGAGGTCCCTTGAGAAAAACCATGACAATGATCACCCTTATTGGCGTAGTTGCCGCTACCTGCACCACCATTTCCTTTGTGCCCCAAGTTATTCAGATCCAAAAAACCCGTAATGTCTCCGGCATTTCATTATCTATGTACGGGATTTTAACCACTGGGGTTGGTTTGTGGATGCTGTACGGTTTCTTAATTCGGGACATGGCGGTTTTTTTCGCCAACCTAATTACCTTTGCCTTGGCGATGGCCGTGATCACCCTTACGGTAAAAGAGCGTTTGTCCTTGGCCAAAAAGGTTGTGCACCAGGTCTAGAACCGTCGCTGCGATCTAACTGATAGGCCGCTTGAGGGCTGGGCTAACGTCTTCCGGTGCCTTGAGTGGGATCCTTAGGGTAAAGATAGAGCCTTTGTCCTGCTCACTGTCCACCCCTATGGTGCCATTGTGTGCCTGCATTATATTGTACACCACCGATAGACCAAGGCCGGTACCATCACCGATCGCCTTGGTCGTGTAAAACGGATCAAAAATCTTATCCTTCGCCTCCTCGCTTAAGCCTTGCCCGTTGTCGGTCACCGACACAATAAGATGATCCGCTGCCACACTGGAACGAATTGAAACTGTGCCTTTTCGTGAGCCAACATCGATAGCTTGGGCCGCATTGATCAAAAGGTTAATAAACACCTGAGTAAGGTTGTTCGGGTAACACAGCAATTCGGGTAAGTCCTCTGCCAAGTGCGAACGAAATTCCACCCGGTGTTGATACTTGGGTTTGGTCATCTTGATGGCCGTCTCGATCGATTGATTAATCTGGGCAAGGGTTTTTTCGGCATACTCGCGTCGATTGTAGGCCTGCAAATGGTTGACGATCTCAACAATACGGTCCATACCGACCACACTTTCTGTCAACAGCATGGCCAGGTCGCGTTGAATAAAATCGATCTCGAGCGATTGGCGAGTATCCCTCAGCGTCATCCGCACTGCCTCGGGTATAAGCGGGTCTGCCTGTTGATACAGTGCGAGTAGGCTGTCGTAATGGCCGATATAGCCGCGCAAGGTTTCAAAATTGCTTTTGATAAAGCTAAGCGGGTTGTTGATTTCGTGTGCCACGCCGGCCGCCATCAAGCCCAAGGATGCCATTTTTTCACTTTGAAAAAGCTGTAATTGGGTTGCATGCAGTTGTTGATTGCGTTCGTCTATGTCGTTTTTTTGTACTCGCAATTCATCGGTTTGGTTCCTCAGCAGTTGCAAGGCGGTAAATATTTCCATGGATTTTTTTTCCAATGCCACCTCAGCCGACTTGCGCGCCTCGCGTTCGCGTTCGTAAGCGGCCTTATAGGGATTAGCATCAGTCATCGATCAGCACAATAATTTCGCAATGGTCTGCGCCCTCATGCATACAAATAGTGTGGTTAAGGGTGATATTTTTTTTGTAAAATTCGGCCGACGCTTCAATCAAGCCTTCGGCCAAAAAACACAGCCTACGATCCGATTGATAGTGCATGACCAATCCGCCCTCGGTATCAAGTACCTGAAAGTTCGGTGGGGACGACCCAGGAAAATAGGAGCGCACCTTGTCGTGTGTGGTCTTGTCGATGTGTTTGAGAAAGTTGGCAAAGTCGGTATCGACCATATAATTGTTCAAGGTGCGTTGCCGCAGCGTGTCGAACAATCTACAGCCAAACTCATTGAGCAGCCCCCGGACGGTTTGACCGGTGGTTGCATGCAACCAGCCAAATACTCGCATGGCCTCGTCATCATTGTACCGTTGACCCGTGGTATAGGCGCCATGACTCGACAACTGGAGTTCAGCCAAGGCCCTGTTCCACTGCTCAAGGCCGACCTTATCGATACTGTATTCCGCTAACTCGGTAAAAATTATACCTAACATACTGTGCTCCGATTCCTCAGGGTGTGCTCAATCTAGACCTTAGTCAGATTGAGGCCTTATGCAAAAGTGTAGTCAAGAATCCACTAAAGTAGTCAATGGCCGGTTTGCTATTCCTATTGGGTGGCGATACGGCTGCGGCGACCCGCAACTCGCATGGCAAAACGTTCCATCGGTTCATACAGGCTATTTGGTAACAGGCACAGTAGGGCGCAACCATAGGTGATCAGTGTTCGGCTCGGTTCGTCACGCAGTATTCTGGGGTCGGTCCATAGGGCTGAGTTGATGAGCTTGAGGGCGGCCATGCCATTGCCCGAGCGAATAGCACGACGTGCCAAATAACGCTTCTGATAGGCCGCCGCCAGGCGATGCCATCTGTTGTAAAAGTCGGGGAAGTTCACTCTGTTCTTTTCAACCGCATAGCGCCAAGCGTTAAACTGGTTGTCCAAGTTGGCCGACAGGCCATTGGCGTTGACGCGGTAAAAGGTGAGCGGCTTGGCGATACCGCCAAAGGTCCAGTGTGTGGTGAGGGCAATACGTAACCAGAACTCAACATCTTCAGACTGACGCATGGTCTCGTCAAAATAGGACATTACCCAATCGCCGCCTTTAAATTCGCCTTGTCCGGTTTGCATCAGCACACTGCGCCGGATCACCGCGGCCGAGCCGTTGCCAATGGGATTACGGCAAAAGATATCCTGTGCACTGACCTGGTCGGTTTTGGGATTCTGCCCGATGCCCATCGACTGGCCCGCTTCATCGACAAAGGCCGATGCCGAATAGCTTACCCCCAGGTTGGGATTGGTGCGAAAGTGCTCGAAGTGGCTGCGCAGCTTATCCGAGTGCCAAAAATCGTCCGAATCCAAGAACGCTACATACAAGCCGCTCGCATGGTTAATGCCGGTGTTGCGCGCGCCCGACAAACCGCGATTTTTTTGCCGCACGATGCGAATTCGGTGGTCGGAAAAGGACTGAGCTATGGCCAGGGTGCCATCGCTACTGCCATCGTCGATACAGAGCAATTCAAAATGTTGGTAGCTCTGTGCTAAGACCGAACTGATGGCTTGATGGATGTATTTCTCGACGTTATACATCGGCATAACGACACTGAAAACCGGCTTGCTAATCGTCATAAGTTAATCCTCACTAAGGGGCCAGTGGTTGTCGACGCTACTTTTAATAGGTGTCGCAGTAAGAACTTGGCGATAAAAAATAACCAGAAAAGACTGGCCAGGGTGGTGCACCAAGCCAGTGCTTGCGGCGATTCCGGCGCCACGACAAGCACGGCGATTAGGCTCACAACGACACAGGCAAGGGTGAGTTTGGTCTCAGCGCTGGGCCTATTGTTAGCGCGATAAAAAAAGCTGCGAGTATCGACTAACAGGGCCGGGATGGCGCTGATGCAAAGTATCGACACCAGATATGCCGCTCCGTGCCAGCGATCACCAAATAAAATCGTCACATAGAGGGGCGCGGCTAAAGCCTGGAGCACAAAGACAGAGGAGATGGCGAACGCATAGCGCAGTGATCTGCGCGCGGCAAGCTGTTCATTGCCCTGACGTATCTGTTCGCAGATATAGGGATAAAGACCGCTTAAAAAGGCGTTGATCACCGACTGACCTAAACCCACTCCGGCATTTTTCGCAAAGCTGTATAGGCCCATCAGGTCTGGCGCTAACAGTCGGCCGGCAATCAACACATCGGCTTGGGTACGCAAAACCCTGAGGGTTTCGCTGCCAAATATTTTTCCGGAATAGGCGGCCAGTGGCCAAAAAACATCCGCCTGGTAGCCCGGCCGCACCGTGGGGACCTTGGCTAGGCCAAATAGCAGCACCCAAGCGCAGGCGGTAATTACCTTGGCATAGGCCACCGCGAAGACGCCATGGCCCATGACTAAAAAGAGCACGATGGCCAGGTTGTCGATGCTGACGCAGGCGGCATTGGCGAGGCCAAAGTATTTCATCCGGTTCAAACGCTGCAACATAAATATCTTAATCGACACCATCGGATAGAACAGATAGGTCAGAGCCATAAGGCTGAGCAAGGGGGCCAGCTCTGGGTGCTGATAAAAGCGGGCAATCGAACTTGAAAAGGCCATTTGTAGCCCGGTGATTAGGCCGCATACCAGCCACTGCAGCAGTGACGCGTTACGCGAAATGCGTTCCAGTTCATGCTCCGCACATTGAATTACTCGAGCACCGGAACCGGCGCGGCCAAAGACCCTAATAAGTTCATGACAGGCCAAGGCCAGAGTGGCGATGCCATAATCAAAGGGTGCCAGCAGGCTGGCCATGGCAATCACGGTGACAATTCGGCTGATTTTCGACAGGCCCTCTGACAACATCATCCAACTGGTGTTTTGGAATAACCGATTTGTCTGACGAAATTTATTCAACACCTGCATCGAGTAACCTTCTACGTTTGTTACCAGTGGATTGCAAGGAGCGCACCAATCTAATACAGGGCGTGACAGTATGAATTTAACGCTGCAGGGTTAGCTAGGCGACCTTTTGGACGTTTTTTTTAGCAGGTTGAAAAAATGGTTTTTTCATTCTGCAAAGGCAAGGACAAATAAGCGAAGTGCTTAGGCCCAATCTTTTATTTTTCGATAGAGCGTGGACGGGCTTACCTCCAATGCATTGGCGGCATTGACCACATTGCCATTGCACAGGCCGATCGCGCGTTCGATGGTTATGCGCTCAATCTCGCTCAATGGGTAAATTGTGCCATGGCCGGGACCGAGCCCATTGTCTGGGCTCGAGACAGGGTCTTCGGCAAAGTCCAACGAGGTGATAGGGCTTGGGCTGGTGCTGCCCATTCGATCAGAAGCAACCGATATTGCATGACCTAGCGAGAGAGCTGGCGCGCCATTGCCGATCGATAAGCTGTCCGACACCGGTCTTTCAAACGGTGTGGTGATTAGCGTTGCCAGGGTAGGGCTATCAAGTTGCAGGCTGGCCGCGAGGGTGACTTCGGTTATGAGGGGGCCTTCGGACATAATGACGGCGTTATGAATGCAATTTTGTAACTGCCGAACATTACCCGGCCAGCGGTAGGCCACCAACAGTCGTTCGGCGTTGCGACTGAAGCCGACAAAGCCCTTGGCTTCTTGGTCGGAGAATTGATCGAGAAAATACTGCGCCAGCTGGATGGCATCTGAACCGCGTTCGCACAACGGTGGCATAGCCAGGGCAATTACATTCAACCGGTAATACAGATCTTCCCGCAATAGCTTGGCCGCAATGGCTTCTAGTGGATTTCGATTGGTGGCACAAATAAAGCGGATATCGACCGTTTCCAGCTTGTCGCTGCCAACTTTTTGGATGACACCGGTCTGGATAAAGCGCAGTAATTTCGACTGCAAATCAATATCCAATTCCCCCACCTCATCTAAAAATAGGGTGCCACCATCGGCCTTACTGGCCGCGCCGATTCTATTACCGATCGCGCCACTAAAGGCACCCTTAATATGACCAAAGATTTCCGACTCGATCAGGTCACGCGGAATGGCGGCACAGTTTAGAGCGACAAAGGCCTTGGCTTGGCGCCTACTCAGCTGGTGCAATGCCAAGGCGGCGACTTCCTTGCCGGAGCCGCTCGGACCGGTGATAAACACCGAGGCATCGCTACCGGCACACCGTTGGATCGTGTTGTAGACCAGCTGCATCGCCATGGAATTGCCCTTAAAGCCCATGAAGTTGTCCTTACGATCTTTGGCATAGCTGGCCACGGTACGCCGCAATAAGGCTCGTTCGGCCATCAATTGTTGCGTGGTCAATGCTTGTTGAATAGTGCTCAGTAAATCGTTTTGTTGCCATGGTTTGTGCACGAAGCCCCAGACACGGCCCTGATTGATCGCCTTTAAGACCGACTCCTCATCGGAGTAACCAGTGAGCACAATGCGCACCGTCTCCGGGTACAGTTCGGCCACCTCAGAGAGCAATTCAAGGCCGTCCATATCGGGCATTCGCATATCCGATACGATCAAATCAAACGGCTCCTCGGCCATCATCTCCAATGCTTTGCGGCCCTGGGCGACAAAGCTGCACTCGGCATGAAAGTTGCGTACTACCCGTTGCAGGCTATTCAGTATGGACGGTTCATCGTCCACGAACAGAATTCGAACGGAGTGAGTCGAGCCAGTAGACATTTGTTCTTCCTGCCGTTTACGGTTGTTTTAATAACTATAGTGGGTGTGTGCTAAAGAGGTTAAATTAGATGCCAAAAACGTTAATTTTTTCCATAGCTGTAAACGGTTATAACCTGCAATACTCTGCCAATCTCAAATCGATTGTTCAGTACGCTGATAGACTAAACTTTAGTCGAGTGATTGTGACTCGGCCGCACTTTACCGCGCTGGGTATAGAGGTCGCATGGCTCAAGCTCAGTCTTATCTTGGCGGCGTTACGGGCCGGTTACGATTGGGTTATCTTTGTCGACGCCGATGCCGCTATAGCCACCGAGGCGCCAAACATTCTGGAGTGCATTGACACACGGAAAGCATTTTTTGCCGCCCATGGGTATTCAGCACGCATCAATTCAGGGGTGATGGTTTTTAAACGCTGTACTGACAGCATTCAACTGCTCGAAACAATACTGCGCCATCGGAACATGAGTCTGCCTGCGCAGGACGATGTTGGCTGGGGTGAAAATGGCCATGTGATTCACTTCAGTCGACAATTCCCATTGCTCGAAATTTTGGACCAGCGGTGGAATAATAATAGTGATCCGGAGTTGCGCGATTATATCCGCCACTACAGTGCGGGCCCTATGCGTCGCCATTTCAAAGTGAGCTGGCCGGCTCGCCTAGCTTACATTCTTTGCCACTATGGTTTGGCGGCCTATACGCGCCTGAACCATTTTATATGCCCTGCCAGTGCGAGTCTAAGTCCCCAATTGGCTACCTTAACCGCCAGCACACTGCACCGATACCCCCTCTTTCAGACTCCCTAAGGCTACCCAAGCCATCCCTCTGGCAATGGAGCATCGTTTGAATCGTTACAATAATGATTTTTCATTTCGCGAAAGCACAGCGGCGGAACGGGCTTTTTTTTGCACTCTTGTCTACGACCTGTTGAAAACTAAAGGGGTCGGCCATTGTGGCCCGAATATTGTATAGACCTATGCAGCACGAAATTAACTGTAATTCTTTAAGGTTTCTTTATGAAAAGATTTAAAAATAAATTATTACTATTCTTAATGTCGGCCTTGGCAACTTGGTCGGCGCAGGTCTCGGCAGAGGCCTTTGGCGAGTGTCCGACGGAGGCATTTTTGATTCAAGATAAGGTCGCCAATCTGTATGGCGTCCAATTGGCGACCGGCTACTACCAGAAAGAATCACCGCATGACTGGGGTGAGGCAAAGATGAATGCTTTGGCCTTTAACATTCACGACCGTTATCTGTACGCGTACAATTACCATTACGGCACCATCGTAACGATTGACGCCCAACTTGCGGTTTCTCCGCTGTGGTTAACGGGGTTACCCAATATGGGTTTCTATGTTGGTGATATCGCCTTAACTGAAAACAGCTATTATCTCTATCGGCCTGGTGCCAGTTATGGTCTGTATCGTATTCCACTGGACCCCACTGCGGCAGGCTATTTGACCACGCAGCAGGTGGCCAATGGCAACCAGATCAATCTGTCCATCTATGATATGGCCTTTCACCCCGACAATGGCTTGGCCTATTCGGTCGATCGTTGGGGCAATCTATGGGCAATAGACGTCGTCTTAGGCAAGACTGAAAAAATCAGTAATGTCGGGCAAGCCGGTACCTTCGGGGCGGTCTATTTTGATGTCAACGCCAACCTCTATATCAGTCGCAACAGCGACGGTCATATCTATCGGGTCAACACCCAATGGGATTATCCGATAGCCGAATTCTTCGCCTTTGGGCCGGCCTCCAGTAACAACGATGGCGCTCGATGTGCCTTGGCCCCGATCATCTCCATTGAATCCCCGACGACCGACTTTGGGGATGCACCTGATTCCTATCAGACCTCAATCGGATCCAACGGACCGCGCCATGATGTCGGTGACGGCAGCCTGTTTCTAGGCGGATCTGTTAGTGGTGAGCCCAATGCCTATGCCGTCAATGGATTGGAAGGAAGCGATAATGATGGCGTCGCCTTTGTTACCAATTTTGAACCGGGGCGCAACTCGATCACCACGGTAGTCGCCTCGGCACCGGGCTACCTCAATGTCTGGATCGACTGGAATCGCAATGGCCTGTTTGATAAGGATGAACGCATTGCCGATGCCGAAGCTATGCAGGCCGGTCCTAACGCCATTATCTATCGAGTTCCCAATTGGGCTAATGTGGGCGACACCTGGTCGCGCTTTCGCTTGAGTAGCCAAATGCAGCTCGAACCGGTTGGCGGTGTCGGGGATGGCGAAGTTGAAGATTATGAAATTTCGATTATCGAGCCCAATGTGGTGGTGCACTACCATCCCAGTGAACAGGGTTGGAATACCCTCGCCTTCGAAGACAATTGGCCGCTCAAGGGCGATTACGATATGAACGATGTGGTCGCCAATTACCGCCTGAGTACCGTGACCAACGAGGATAAGCTGTTACGGATTACCCTAGCGGGGCGCATCGTGGCACTGGGCGCGGCCTACCATAATGGTTTGGCTTTCCGTCTTACTGGTTTAACCCGCGATCAAATTGATGAGGCCCACATTACCTTTACGATCAATGACAACCCGGTTATGGCATCACCATTGGAAACTGGCCGGGACGAGGCGATTATCATTATCTCCGACGACCTCTGGGATTATGTAACCGCGGGTGAACAATGCCGTTTTTATCGTACCGAGCAGGATTGTGGTTCCAATATTCAGATGGAATTCCGGATCATTGTTCCGTTGATAAACGATGTCGATGCCACGGATCTAGCCGCGTTTCCATTCGATCCGTTTATCTTTTCCGCGCCGAACCAAGAGCGCGGTTATCTGTTTGGCGAAGCGCCGGGCCGGCGCTATGAGATCCATCTGCAAAACCAAGCGCCGACCGAAGCTTTTCAAGAAAACTTCTTCGGTCGTGGGGATGATGATTCCGATGCCACGCTCGGTCGGTTTTATGTCAATGAACATGGCATGCCGTGGGCGCTCGATCTGCCCTATGAGTGGCGCTACCCATTGGAGAATATGGACATCCGCTATGCCTACCCGAACTTCCAAACGCATGTCCAATCAAATGGCGCCTTGGATCTCGATTGGTTTGTGGTTGAACAGAGCAATAGTGCTAATACATTTGAATAAGTGAGATCGATGATGAAACGGAATGCTTTTTATTGGGTCATGGTGACAGCCAGTTTTGTGTTGGTCGGTTGTGCCCCTGAGATTATGAGCCCCAGTTCTGGGCCCGATGCCAGCCCAGTCGCCAGTGTTACTGCGATAACACCTGTGGCCGACGCTGTGGCTGTGACATCGATGCCGCTTGAGGAAAATCTCGATCAAGGGGCGGTGGCTACGGCTGATTTGCGGGTGCCCGCAGGTTACAGTTTTAACCAGACCTATGCCTTGGAGTTGGCTGTGGCCAACCAGCAACAGCGTGCCGGTTATCTATCGGTGTGCAGTGATTTCAGTCAGCAAGAACAAGGCTATGTGGTCAACTATGCCAACTGTCAACTTCGTGTCGCGCTGGAGGGCGACTTTGCCGCCACGCTTGACCTGCCAAATAATGTTAGCTCGGTCCTTGCCGTGGTTTGGTATTTTGACACGGATCAGCCAGCAGATTTTGCAGTATGGGAAAAAGACGATGCGCTCGAGGCTCGCTTTGAGGTGGTTTTATAAATCGAGCCAGCCAGTGGACAAGCCGGCAGGTTAGCCCGCGCTATTGGCCTAGAGATTGCTCTGGCTTAATGGCCTAGGCGCAGTGTGGCAGCCCGGTTCAATGCGGTGCTGCTCGTCTAGGCACTTTTTATTTTGCCAATGCTGAAAGGGTGAAAAATATGCACAACACTGACTCAACGCTACAACCTAAGTTGGAACGACTGCTCGATCTGAGTTTGGCCTGCGTCACCATGCTACTTCTGTCGCCCCTGTGGCTGATTAATGTGCTGTTAGCCGTCTGGCAACACAAGGCACCTCTGGTAAAAATTGTTCAGCAAGACGTGCTCTGTCGGGATCACGGCCTTTATCGCTGGCAGGTAGGGTTTTTACCCACCAGCGCCGCGCTGCTCAATGTGGCGAACGGATCGCTGTCGTTCGTTGGGGTATCGCTCAATGGCGGCTTTGGCAGCATTCATCGCGCCGATCTGCATAACTTAAAGGCCGGGCTCTACAGTATCGCTGAGATACAGCACCGGGTCGGACTGATCGGCCTGACCGTTGAGCAGAGCATGGCTCATCACCAGGCGCAGCGCAGTACTAGCCTATATCTGAAATATCTCTTGAAGGGGCTGTTCTCTTCGCTACTCTACCGAACGGCTCATCTGCGGGCGCCATCGTCCTTTAAACTGTTCGGTATCCGGATTGATAATTTACGCATGGCGCAGGCAGTCGATCTGATCTGCGCCGATGCTGCACCGCGCGTCGGCCCTGTTCGCCGGCCCTGCAATGTGGTCAACTTTATCAATGTTAATTCGATTAACCTGGCCTACCGCAACCGTTCTTTTCGCCACACCCTGAACCGTGCTAACTGTACCCTAGCCGATGGCTCGGGTGTTCGCTTGGGCGCTCGATCGATGCAGGTGCAGTTGAAAGATAATATTAACGGCACCGACCTGATGCCCATTCTGTGCGCCCAGATGGTAGCGCAGAAACGCTCGCTTTATCTATTCGGCTCTGCACCCGGGGTTGCACTGAAGGCGGCCGTCGCGCTTCAGGCGAACCATCCCGGGCTCATCATTGCCGGTGTCCAACATGGCCATTTGACGGATTTGGATAATGATCAGATAGTTGAGGCCATTAACGCGGCCCAGGCGGATGTGCTTCTGGTGGCGCTGGGTTCGCCGATTCAGGAGGACTGGGTAATGGCAAATAGGCTGCGCCTAAAAGTGGGTACCGCTATCGCGGTGGGTGGGCTGTTTGATTTTTTATCCGGTAATATTCCCAGGGCTCCGCTGTGGATGCGCGAGCTGGGCCTGGAATGGGTGTTTAGATTGATCCAGGAGCCGAGGGTTAAGTTCACGCGTTATGTTATTGGCAATCCCCTTTTTTTATGGCGCGCCTTTGTGCTTAAAAAATCTCAGGCGGACCTGTGAAGGACTGCAAACCCTGACTTAGATACCTAATGACCGTAAGTATTAAGCCCCATTTTGGGGTTTTTTTGATCTGTATTGCTGGCTGTATAAGTGCTAGATGGGACCTAAAAATTTCTAAATTATAAATAACATGGTATTTTTTTGCATTCTAAAAAAAATCGAAATAAATTTCCCGATCTAAAAAATATTTACGGTATTACGACGTAGGTTTAGAAATACAGTCCATCGTTAACGGCTATTTTTATAGGAATTTTATTAGCTCGCCTGGCATGTTGATTGCAATATTTATTATCTAGGCAATCAACTTTAACGGGAGAACAATCATGAGCACTCACCACAGCACGGAATTTTATAACAGCACCCCAGCCAACCCATTACCGATCGGGCTCTCACCCCGGGTCGCAAAATTCCTACCGGCAAAACTGACCTGTCTGCCCTCAGTTGTTCAACGTTTGGCTGCCGCCCTCGGCCTGGTGCTAATTTCGCCGATATTGTTATTGGTTGGCCTGGCGCTGCGTTGGGAAAGTAAGGGTGCCGCCATCTATTCTCAGGTCCGAGTCGGCAAGCAGGGTAGACGTTTTACGCTTTATAAATTTCGCTCTATGTATCTCAATACCGATGCAAAATATATTGACCCGAGCCAATTGCAAAGTGACCGTGAAGGCGCATGCAAGAAATTATTTAAGGATCCCCGTATTACGCCTCTGGGTCGAATTATACGTAAGCTATCGATCGACGAATTGCCCCAGCTGTGGAATGTTGTAAAAGGCGACATGGTTTTAATTGGTCCGCGGCCGGCCCTAATCGACGAGGTCGCGGTCTACTCCACCCTGGCCATGCATCGATTGCAAGTGAATCCCGGCTTGACCGGCTTGTGGCAGGTATCCGGCCGCGCCGACACCACCTTTGACGAGCAAATCGCTCTGGACCTACGCTATATCCACGAGCAGAGTCTAAGCCTTGACCTAAAGATACTGCTCTATACTCTGCCGGCGGTGGCGTTCGGCAAGGGCGCTTATTGAGATAGGTTGGACTGATAGCTGGGCGCAATTAATAGAGAAATTAGAAAAAATCGCGCAGGTGTTGGTCTGGAAAAATATCGATGCCCATCAGAGATTTTAATGCATAGAGCATCAAGAATATCAACGGTATAGACAACGCAACCAAGCCATAGAGTATCAGAATAAAGATCATGCCCCTTACCGCCGTTCGGCGCAGCGACTCTCGAGCACGCGTATCGGACCGGCGGTCCTGCCCCACCAAGAACACCAGATAAAACTTAACAAAGAACAGCGGCAAAGCAATCCGGATATCGATCGGATGCTGTCGAAACGGCGCATTGGTGCTGATCGCCTGGCGAATGGCTTCCAGTTGCACCAGATTGAGGGTCTTGAATACCTCGGGCTTAATATTACTCAGGGTGTGCTGGGTATAGGCATCTACCTTGTTGCTCTTCATGTAAGTCTCCTCGTCTGTTATCCGGATAATTCCTTGGCGGCTAAACGGTTAAATAGGTTTCTGACCCGAACTCCAAGCCCACTCCGGATTGGGCTGCCCAGTGCCAAGTCCCTATTCAGAATAGCAGTAATTTTGCGCAACCCCGTTTTGTACCCATGCAACGGAGGTGTCCGCGACCCTCAGGATTTAATAGTCTGGTTATAAAAAACGAGCAATCCCCCGTTAATCGGCATTACGAAACTGCAAAAAACGCTGATTAGGCCAAGCAAAATGCAATTTCTAAAATGCGAAAAGAGTCCAGCGCGCTGATAATTTCTACGATTAATCAACCTGTTAGCCTGGCATCAGTGTTGGTATGTCGTTTGCAATTGCCTAAGCCAACGTAACTGAGAGCTCAGCCTATATGGTTAGGATTTTTCGATGTTTTTTGGTTATCCCGCTCGTGGGTATGGTGCTGGGCATGAGCGCCTGCAGTCCGTTGCATGCAGTGCAACCGACTAGTGACGTGGACCAAAGTTTCTATGGCAATCCGACCAATCCCGTTCAATCGTCGACAGTTCCAAACGCCGATGAGAACTTTGGCGCCGAAGGCCGGGCGGTTATTTTTGCTTCCGACCGAAGCTGCCTAGGGCAAGCCTCACAATACCAGGCCGGCCATTATGTGCGCTATCAGCCGCTGCCGTTCGACGCATCGATCCAATCGGCCAATAGGCAACAACAATTGCTTAACAGTGACTTGCCACTCAGTCCGGGTGAAATAGTCGATATCCAGATTGAGGACGGAGATGGCTTCGCTGGGCGCTACGTGGTCAACCCCGATGGCACCATACAGCTGGCCTTACTCAAACCGATCGATGTGGTCGGCCACGGTGTCACGCAGGCGGCAGAGCGGATTGGTGCCGCATTGGTCAATGCCGGCTATTTTCAGCCCCAGTCGGTGCACGTCAGTGTGCGCGTACTGCATTGGGCGCCTATTGAAGTGGCGGTCTCTGGCGCGGTATTCGAAGCTGGTCAGGTTCGGATTAATGACCTGGAACCCAGTGCGGTGTTGGTCGAGCGCCTCAATGCGTTCGGCGATTACGCCAGTCGCCGCACCCTCGTCGAGGCGCTGCGTGCGGCCTCGGGTATTCGCCCAGACGCCAAGTTGGACCAGGTCATCGTTATCCGTAACGGTTGGCAGCTTGAAGTCGATATGAGCGGCGTGCTGACCGGGTCATCGGTGACCCAGTTGGCCCTTATTGCCGGAGACCGGATAGTGGTACCGACGACCGGTTGCTTCCAGCAACAGCTGATGCGGCCATCGCAAATAACGCCCAAGGGGTTCAGAGTCTTTATGTCGAACCTGACGGTCACCTCGCAGGGCAATGCCTCGGGTGGCAGCACCAGTTACAGCACCAGTTTGCCCTATGGCACGCGACTGTTGCAGGCGGTTGTCTCGGCCAACTGTGTCGGTGGGGTTCAGGCGACTAACGCGGCGCGCAAGGTGGTATTAGCCAGTAAGAATCCAATCAGCGGCGAGTTTCAGGTGATCGAGCGGTCGATTGAACGGCTTATGAGGCAGGCGCATTTGGATCAGGAGAATCCCTATCTAATGCCCAATGATGCCATTGCCTGCTATGACTCCGACATCACCAATCTGCGCGAAGCGGCGCGTACCCTGGGTGATGTTTTTGCACCTTTAAAGCTTTTGTTTTAGGCGGAGGTGTCAACCGATGGACCCTCGTGAGCGCAGTCAGAATTTGCCCGCCCTTTGGCATCCGGGCAACTTTATCAGCCGACAGCTATTCCGCCTGCGCATACCGCGCTATGTCTGGGTGGCCCTTATTTGCTACGCCTTGATCGGCCTCGTCGTGTACCTCTACCTGCAGCGCTCGCCAGTCTTTTCCAGCAGCCTGGCGGTCGTGCTGCCGGGGTCGGGCTCATCGAGCAGCTTCAGTATTGATGAGGTCGGGCAGGCCAACCAATCCACCAATACCGCCTTCGGCAATGCCTCGTTTAACCCGTTGGTCAACTATAAGGCAATCCTGACCAGTACTGTGGTACTCAAAAATTCGGCGCTGCGGCTGGGTGTTGGCCTGGATTCGATCGAGCGACCGCAGGTGGAACTGCGCGACAGCTCTTCTTTGCTCTTCGTCTATGCCCAGGGCGGTTCGCCCACTCAGGCAGAGCAGCTGGCGTGGGCACTCTATGAGTCGTTTCAAGAATCCTTGGACGCCCTGCGGTTAGACGAAACGCAACGCCGCGACGACAGCATTCGCAACGTCCTCGACCAGTATCGCCAGAAATTGGCGAGCACCCGGGCAGCCATCATTGAATTTCAGCAACGCGCCCTGCTGATGTCGATGGCGCAACTGGATCAGCTAGTGGTCACGCTGTCGGATTTAAACAGTAAACGTCTGAGCGTGAAAGCCAATCTGCGCAGCATCGAAAATTTTGTTAATCGGTTAAGCCTGGACGTTGGTGTGTCGCCCTCGTTGGCAGGCCAAGCCTTTCGTCTGCAAAGCGATGCCGAATTTCGCGGTTTTCTCAAGGAGCTTGACGAGAGCGCGGGCCTGGTTGCGCAGTACTCTTCCCGTTGGGGCAGTCAACACCCCAAGGTAGTGGCGCAAAAATTGCGCTATGACGCGGCCCGACAAGCGTTGAAAAGACGCAGCCAAGAGTTGCTCGGCACGAACAGCTCCGATGCCCTGTTTGCTATGGACCTGCAATACAGTCCCCAACGGTCTCAACTGTTCGCGCAACTGCTCGACAGCGCGGCCCAATTGAGTGGACTAACGGCCGAGCTAAACGAACTCGATTTGGCTGATGCTCGACTCAACGATCGGCTGAAAATCTTCACCCGCGAAGCCTCTGAATTGGAACGATTGGAGCGCGAGCACCAGTTGGCCGAAGCCGTCTTTATGTCAGCCGCAGCGCGCCTAGAGTCCGGTAAGGCTGATGTGTTTTCGTCCTACCCAGCGGTGCAATTGTTAGCGACACCGTCCCTGCCGATTAAGGCCAAGAGTCCCGACATGAAAATCGCCCTGGCTATTGCCGCACTCGGATTCCTCTGCATCACCTTTGGATTACTGACCCTATGGCATCGAACCTTCTTTATAAATCTTCTCCTGAAGAGCGAATAATTTTTTACAGCCTGGCTGGCACCTACGGTGTTTATATTTTGGGTGGGATGTATGTCTTGGGCTCGGTCTTGGGTTGGCTCCTGCTCATGGTTTTTTTATTAAAAATTTTCATTCGCAGTAGTGCAGATGGTGCTGGCCATCCTCTGCTGCGCATTTCACCCCTGGTCTGGTTGTGGGTGATCGGTATGGTAGCCATGTTGTTGGCGCTGTTGATTGCGCATATTGATAGACGCTTGGGCACTGGTATGACGATCAAGTCAACCATTGGTTGGGCCAAAGGTTGGGCCTTGCTCGCGCTGTTCCCGTTGCTTGGTAATCTGCTCAAGGTCAATCCAGCCATTGTTGCGCGCGGCTGTTGTATCGCCGCTTTCAGTGCGGTGCCCTTTGCCATTGTGGGCATTGTTTTTTATGCCGTGGGCTTGTCGGGTGAGCTTTATATGTCACCGTTAAAAGCTATCGGCGGGCCGCTTGAGGCGTTCAATGTGCGCCTATTTGGCCTTAATCCGGAAACCCATCTGGCGCGCTGGCAATTTATTGCCCCCTGGGCTCCGGCCGCGGGGCTGATGTCCTGTTTTTATCTGTTGATCTGCTTGCAGGAGCAGGATCGGGCATGGCGCTTCATGGGCGTTCTGGGCGCAACGGTGATGTGCCTATTGTGCCAATCGCGCGCCGGCTGGGTGATCTTTATCGCCATCATCCCCATGGTCTTCGGCCTGAGTCGATTGCGCAATCCCAGAGTGTGGCTGGCCACCGGCGTGCTGATTCCAGCCCTGTTGCTTCTCGCGCAACCCCTGTATGACTGGCTGCTGGACTCCTACACCCAAGTAAAGCAGAGCCGACCGGGCTCGACCCGGGTGCGCGAAACCCTGGCGCGCATCGCCGTGCAACGCTGGGCCAATGAGGCGCCCATTTGGGGCCATGGCATTGTCGAACGCGGCCCCAAGAGTGTCGAACATATGCCGATAGGCAGTCACCACAGTTGGTATGGCCTGTTGTATGTAAAGGGTGCCGTGGGCTTTTTAGCGCTGGCTCTGCCATTGGCGCTCACCAGTTTTGCAATGTTGATTTTGGCGCAATATTCCAAGGTTGCTCAGGCCTCGTTGGGCATCTGCATTGTCATTATCAGTTACAGCCTGTTCGAAAATTTAGAAATTTTAGTCTACCTCTATTGGCCAGCATTGCTCTGGTTAGGTATCAGCCTCAGTCCCGAGGCATATTCAACGGCTTGGGTCGGCAAACCTCGACACCCTAAGGAGACTTAGCATGATATTTTCCGATAGCTATCTGTGCGGCTACTATGGCATGCAGAATACCGGCGACGATGCCCTTTTGCTCGCTACCGCCTGGGGGGCGAAGAAATTTCTGGGTGATAAAAACCATCGCGTTAGTAATGTGGCGCCGTTGCACTTATCCGGCCTGCCCTATTTACCGGCTGGCTTAAAAGTACAACAACGTTTTCGCGGCGAGAATCGGCTCAAGCAGTCGTTTCATGCATTGGTCTCGAAGCGGGTTATCTTTGGTGGTGGTTCGGTGCTGCACAACAGTCACGATATAAATTTGAAACGCCAATTGATGACATTGTCGGGTCGTCAAGGCTTGGCGCTTGGCGTCGGGTTGGGCCCGTTCCGGGACAGCGCAGCGGAAAAAAACTGTGCGAAATTTCTTAATGAATGTGAATTTGTCGGCGTTCGCGATGTCGATAGCTTTGCCTTGGCCAAGCATATTGCGCCCCAAGCCAAGATTAAGCTGACCTTCGATTTGGCGCCCCTGCTGCTGTTAAATAAAGAGCTCAAATTTGACCGAGTAGCCCGCGCGGGCATTTGTGTTTGTCTCTGTCCATACGAACGCTTGAGCAGTGACAGCGCAGCCGAACACCAGCGACTCATGGCGCTGGCGCAAGCCATTGTTCGCGTGCATCGTGAGACCGGCGAAGCCATCACGCTGCTCGACTTTAATGGCCATGCCACCTTAGGTGACAAACAGGTGCACGTGGCCTTGCGTGCATTGCTGCCAGCAAGTGTTCCGGTGACTCATCTGCATTACCAACAAAATCCGTTAGTTGTACTGCAACAATTGGCCACTTTTAAAGTCGTTGTGAGTATGCGCTTGCACGGTTCGGTGCTGGCCTACCTAGCCGACACGCCGGTAGTTTCACTCAGTTATCACAGCAAATGTGATGGCTGGTGTCGACAAATAGGTCAGCCCGAGTCGCTCCAGTTCGATGCTAAGCAGATCGAGGTTGAACAACTGGTGCAGGTAATCAGCGCCGGCCTGAGTCAGGGTTTTATGGCCCCGACTCTGACGCCCGCCGAGGCGGTGGAAAAATCTTTGACCAATTGGAGTATCTGATATGACGACCGGCCGACCTAACATTTCCGTGGTGATTCCATTGCACAATAAGCAGGCCCATATTCTGGCCACGATTCAATCGGTACTGGCGCAAAGCCTTCAGCCTTTAGAGATTATCGTGGTCGATGACGGATCGACGGACCAGAGTGCCGAGCTGATTCAGACTCAGCTGGCGACCAACCCGGACTACCAACGCGTTCGTCTGATCCAGCAGGCCAACGGCGGCGTCGCCAAGGCGCGCAATGTCGGCATCGAGGCCGCAAACAGTGATTTTGTTGCCTTGCTGGATGCAGATGACAGTTGGGAAGCGCATTTTTTAGCAGAAATTGATGATCTGATTGAACGCTTTCCTCAGGCCGGTGCCTTCGCCACCGGTTACCAGAAGATGCTCAGCGACAATCTTTATGTCGATCCCAAGGTGCGCTTCCCAACGGCGGTTACAACAGCAACTATTTTGCCCTGCTACTTTGAAATTTGTGCGCGCGGCGATCTGCCCTTTATGGCCTCGTCGGTGTGCATTGATAAAACGCGGGTGACCGATGCACCCTGGTTCCCCGAGGGTGAGTCGATGGGTGAGGACCAGGATCTATGGGCGCGCTTGTCATTGCATTCGAGCATTGCCTTTAGCCCGAAAGTCCTGGCGTTCTATCGCCTGGATGCGGAAAATAGGGCCTGCACCCGGAACTATCCGAGCGTTGAATGCGGCTTCAGTCGGCGCCTAAATCAGGCCATTAAGACTGGACGGATCCCGATTCATCGCCGCGCCAGCGTGTTAACTTACACCGCAACCCATCTGTTGCATTTGGCGCGCCTGAATATATCGCTCGGGCGTTTTCAGGTCGCCCGGACACTTTTGTCCGACCGGCGCTGTAACCGTTTACGGGTCAAGAAAACGCTTTGCCAAGGGCGCATATGGCTGGGCCAGTTGCGTGGCCTATAGGTGCAGCGTCCGCCCATCCTTCTAGGCTGCGGTATTGACGCTCTCCATACACCGGTTGAGCCAGTTTTGACTGTACAGCAGGTCCCGATAGCTTATAGTCATGGTAACGACGGCCCTATCAACTAAGCTGTTGTTCATTAATAATAAAAATAGTAGGAGATAGGCTTATGTTCGGATCCATAGTTGCTAAAGACTACATGTCGATCAAACCTGTTACATTCCGTGCCGATACCCATATTTTCGAGGCCATTCAGGTTCTACTACAGAACAAAATTTCCGGCGCAACGGTGGTCAATGACGCTAATGAGGCGGTTGGTGTAATCTCGGAGATGGATTGTTTGCAGGCTATTATCAACGTCGGTTATTACGATCAAGGCGGCGGATATGTCGGGGATTTTATGACCCGCAATGTCGAGTCGATCGATCAGAACATCAATATAATCGATGCTGCACAACTGCTGCTTAAGACCAAGCGGCGGCGGATGCCGGTCATTGAAGACGGCAAGTTTAAGGGCCAGATCAGTGCACGCAGTATTCTGATGGCCTTTAAAAACTTCCGCAACCAGGACCAGAGCGCCGAAGACAACCGTTGAGGCGCAATGGTCTCGTAGCGGCTGTCATCGCGGTCGGCATCCGGTAGATTGGGCTCGTTTTAGCCGGATGAGTTCGCTATCATGCCTTTTTTCCTACGCAGTCATTGTCAATGTTAACAGATCCACTCTTTTACCTCGTTGCCATACCGGCCCTGCTGATTATGGGGATCTCCAAAGGCGGTCTTGGCGGCGGCTTGGGCATTGTCTCGGTGCCGTTAATGTCCCTGGTGATCGCGCCGACTCAGGCCGCGGCCATTATGCTGCCGATCCTCTGTGTGATGGATGGCTTCGCCCTGTGGGGCTTTCGCGGTCAATACGACAAGCCCAATCTGCGTACCATATTGCCGGCGGCGATCCTCGGTATCGGCGTCGGTGCGGCAACCTACAGTTATCTGTCCGATAGCCATATCCGGCTGATGGTGGGTTTGATCGCCTTGGTGTTTAGTCTGAACTGGCTCTATCACCGCATGCGCGGCAACAACCCGGCCGCCAAAGCACCGAATCGAATCAAGGGTTGGGTGTTTGGTGCCATATCGGGCTTTACCAGCTTTAGCGTGCATTCCGGTGGTCCACCGCTCGATATGTATCTGTTACCGCAACGGCTGCCCAAGGGTGTTTTTGTGGGCACCACCATCATCTTTTTTGCCGTGGCCAACTATACCAAGCTCATTCCCTATGCTTGGATGGGCCTGCTTGACACCACTAACCTGATGACGTCCCTAAGCCTGATCATACTGGCCCCCATTGGGGTTCGGTTGGGCATGCTGTTACACCATCGGTTGTCCGATGGCTGGTTCTATTGGTTGTGTTACTGCTTGCTGCTGGTGGCGGGTATTAAGCTCAGTGTGGATGGGGCGAGCGCCTTATGGGCGGCTCGCTTTTAGCGGGTTATTGCCGTCCGGACCAATGACCTCTAGGGTCGAATGGTTGCGCGGCGCCCAGTTGTTGCCACAGAAGAGCCGTTTTTTCGTTGGTTTGGGGCGGCAGGACCAGCTGCACCGCGGCGTATAGATCGCCCTGCTGGCTCTTATCGATCAGGCCCTTGCCTTTGATACGAAAGCGTTTGCCCGCCGGGGTATTGGCTGGAATGGTCAGGGTGATGCTGCCGGTTAGGGTCGGCACCGTGACCTTGGCGCCCAAGGCGGCCTCCCATGGGGCGAGCGGCAGGGTGACCAACAGGTCTGTGCCCTGCACGCTGAACACCGAATGGGCCGCGTACTGGATCACCAGATACAGATCGCCGGCCAAGCCGCCCTGTTGGCCGGGCCCACCCTGGCCTCGGACCCGGATCCGTTCGCCCTCGGTAGCGCCCTGGTGGATCTTGACGCGCAGATGTTTCTGGCTTGGGCTCCGGTCGGCTTGACTGGCGGGCAGGTCGTATTCGACGGTGCGGGTCAGCTCGGCGAGCGTCTCTTCCAAGCTTAGGGCCAGTGGAAGTTCCACATCCTGGCCCTTCACGGGCTTGGGTTGAGCCCTGCCGGAACTGCCAAACATCGAATTAAAGAAATCGGAATAATCGCCTTGAGCGCTGCTCGGTCGAGCTCGACTCTGCCAGCCCGGTGGTGCACGAAAACCATTGGGTTGTTGACCGCCATAGCGGCGCAGTTCATCAAATTCGGCGCGTCGGTCGCTGCTCTTTAAAACCTCATAGGCTTCGGCGGCGGCCTTAAATTTATCGCTAGCACCCGCTGCGGGATTCTTGTCGGGATGGTATTGGCGTGCCAGTTGGCGATAGGCCAGCTTAATGTCGGCATCACTGGCGTCGGGTTTCACCCCCAGTATCTTGTAGTAGTCTTTAAAGTCCATCGCGTGGCCCAAATAAAAAAAAAAGCGCTTAAGGCTAATTGGCATCAGCCTAGGATCGGCCGGATTGCGCCCCTGTCAGGGGCGCTGTGCTAACGTCTCGGGAAACTAAGGCTCGATGCCCTTGAGAAATTTAAACAGATCACTGTCAGTTGATAACACCAGGGTGGTGTCTTGACCGATGATCGTTTGGTACGCCTGCAGGGTTCGAGTGAACTCATACAGGTCGCGCGATACGTCGCTCTGGTTATAGGCCTGAGCATAGATTTCGGTCGCCTTGGCGTCGGCCATGCCGCGAATTTCCTCTACCTCACGATAAGCCTCAGACTGGATTTTATTCAGATCACGAACGCGGTCACCCCGGATTCGAGCGGCCTCACCATTACCTTCGGACAAGAATCGTTCGGCAATCTGACGTCGTTCACTGATCATCCGGTCATAGATTTTCGGCCGCACGCTGGCGTTGTAGTTGATGCGCTTAAAGCGAATGTCGAGTAATTCAATACCGAAGACCTTCACTTTTTCAGCCGCGGCGCGGAATATTTCATCCTCGACGCCCTGACGTCCCTTGCTAATGGGAACCAGGTTGCCCATGTTGGCGGTTCGGTCGTCGCCGGCCAACAGTTCATCACGCAACGGCACACGATCTTTGGTGGTACGAATTATTTCGATCAATTCGTGTTTAGCCACCGCGTTGCGCGTTTCACTGCCGAGTATGTCGTCCAAACGCGACTGCGCGCTGCGCTCGTCTTTCAGGCGCAAGAAGTACTGCAACGGTTCGGTAATGCGCCAGCGCGCAAAGAGGTCGACTGAGATGTAGAGCTTATCTTTGGTCGGCATATCGGACGGTTCGCCGTCCCATTCCAGGACCCGCTTGTCGATCGCATTCACGTCTTGGATGAAGGGCGTCTTGAGGTGTAAACCGGCACTGGTGACCGGGTCGCCGACTGGCTTGCCGAACTGAGTAATAATAACCTGTTCAACCTCATCGACGGTGTAAAAACTGCCCTGCAGCAAGATGACGACGACCGCCACAGCTGCCAGAGAACCGACTTTCATTACACTGCTCATGGCTTCGCTCCCGACTCGCTAGTGAGGTTTAAGAAGGGTAAGAGACCGCGGGTCTGTTCATCGATAATAATCTTCGATTTTATCGTGGGCAGAACCTCCTGCATGGTTTCGATATAGATCCGGCGTCGGGTTACTTCCGGTGCCTTCTGATATTCCGATAACAGGGCATTAAAGCGGGCGGCGTCACCTTCGGCTTCGTTGATGCGTTTTAAGCGGTAACCGTCGGCTTCTCGAATACGCTGATCTTTTTCACCTTCGGCCAAGGGAATGACCTTGTTGTAGTCTCGTAGGGCCTCGTTGATCAGCTTTTCTTTCTCCTGCTGGGCCTGGTTGACCTCGTTAAAGGACTCCTGCACCGGGCGCGGCGGATTGATATTCTTCAATTGCACCTGATCGATGCTGATGCCCATAACGTATTTGACGGCCAGAGCCTGCATCTTAACTAACGCTTCGGACTCGATTTCCTGGCGACCAATGGTGATCACCTCATCGACGGTGCGGTCACCGACCACTTCACGCATGACCGATTCGGACACATAACGTAACGTCTCGCTCGGCTCCCGAACTTCGAACAGGAATTTCACTGGATCGGCGATGCGATATTGCACCACCCATTCAACCAACGCGGCATTGAGGTCGCCGGTGACCATCTGGGTTTCCAGCTGACCATTGGTACCGCGGCCACTTTGAAATGGGTCGGTTGAGCCTGGGGTAGCGAAACCAAATTCCTGCTTAAGCTGACGCTTAACCGGTACGATGGTGGCTTTATCGATGCCCAATGGGAATTTGAAATGCAAACCCGGTGGTATTTCCTTGACGTACTTACCAAAACGTTGCACTACGGCAACCGAATCGCTGGGCACAGTAAAGAGCGAGGTCCAGACGCCCACGCCAAGCAGAAATACCAGTAATATGACGAGAATGTTGCCGGCGCTGCCGCCGCCTCCGCCGGGTAATGATTTCTTTACCCGGTTGATTCCGTCGCTGATCAGTTTATCGAGATCTGGTGGGGGTTGGTTGCCGTTTGACCACGGGTCGCTACGGTAGCCACTATCCTGTTGAGATGGCATATATATGTCCCTCCATCGATGGCAAAATTAATTTTTCGCACAATACGCGATGTGGGGCTGCTATCGGTAAACACAAGGGCCAAACACAAGCTTTGGACCTAGTTCGGTGGGTCGATCCGATCCGGCTGGGAGCCGTTCAGGCGATACCAGCCGGCAATCGAATAGCGGTCGCGCCGGGCCGGCAGGACCTCGTGCGGAAAATCCTCACTGATAAAGGCGACCACCGTACCAAAGGCGGGTGTAACACGGATACCCTCCCAATCTGTGCTGTCTTGATAGATCACCAGCTCACCGCCGTCGGCCGGATTCCAGTCTCGATTCAAATAGACAATCAAAGAAATAACCCGGTTGGCCTGGCCCTTAAACGCATCGACATGGCGTTTGTAAAAATCACCGCTGGCATAATGGGCAAAGTGGCTTTCGAACGAAAATAGGCCGAGGAACAGCCTTCGATTGAGATAGGTCTGTAAGCCCTTTACCCACTGCAGCCATTGGGCCCCGGCGTCGGAGTTGCCCTCGATCCAGGCAATCTGGTTGCTGCGCACAAAGCCGTTCAAGCTGTAATCCTGTTGGCGACCGACGCCGGCGGCCGAAAACGCCACTTCAGGCATCTGCTGCAGATGCTCCAGGAGATTTTCCGCCAGCCCTAGGGGCAGGGCAAAGGGGTTGATACTGTAACCCTTGTGCAGCAAATCGCGACTGATATTCT
Organism: Reinekea forsetii; assembly: GCF_002795845.1. Classification (GTDB taxonomy): domain Bacteria; phylum Pseudomonadota; class Gammaproteobacteria; order Pseudomonadales; family Natronospirillaceae; genus Reinekea; species Reinekea forsetii. The sequence goes on along the minus strand of NZ_CP011797.1, from coordinate 3,183,274 downwards.
CAAACAATACTAGATGGCCACTATCATCAAAACGGCCATCGGCTAGGGTCAATGCAGTCAAGGATTATCCTTTTGAGTCCGGTTCGGACCCCTGTGTGGCAGGTCGCAATGGCAACCTGTGGGTAATGGATTAATGAAGCCGGTCTTTATCGATTAAAGGCTTATCAATCAGCATTTACTGCGCTGGCCGGCACGTTGGCCAGATAGGACATGACCTTAAGAAAGGCCGCTACCGCTTCTTTTGGTGCCGTTTCCGACAGGGTATGATAACCCGATGTGGGTATCTGTACCGTTGTGCCAATCACCAAGCCCTTAGACGCGGCAATGATTCGCCCCATTTCGGTGGAACCTAAGGAACCTGGTGGCAGGCCCTGCGCAACCAGCAGGTTATTTTGTGCCTCAACAAAGGTGTCCTTGTATTGAATGGGGATGGCCAGCTGGTGGCAAACTTGCGCCAGTTGAGCGGTCAGTTCGGCACTGAATTGGGCGTTCGCGTCCTTGTTGCGCAACACCAATTGCTGTTGTTGGGCGCTGGCGAAATCGGGAAAGGGACTGGTGTCGACTACGATCAATTGGTTGGTCGAACCGCCGAAACGACGAAACCACTCCAGCAGATAGCGCCAACTTTTACCGGCCTCTTCCTGAGCGGTAAAGAAGGCAGTACCTTGAAAGCCACACTCAAACAAATAGACCAGTGCGGCGACGGTGAGCACATTATCGAGTTGGCCGACCAACGCCTCATCGGTGACCCGCAACTTATCAAGAAAGGCCACCGGGGTGCCCGCGATAAGATGCTCTAAGCCGGCGACGGAAAAAATCAGGTTGTTGCGATATTCGCAAATATGGGCCTCTTGGATGGTGCCTTTGCCACGATAGGTGCCCGACCAGGGTTCATAGGCATAGACCTGTTCGCCGTCAAAGCGGTCAACCACCTTGCGCATCAACTGTTCACTGACCGAATTGCCGAGCAGATCGGAGCGGGCCCCAGCGACGAAGGCGGCAAATTGAAATTCATTCGGCCCGGTGCAGATTAATCCGTGGCGATCCATATGGGCGGCCAGATAGAGAGAATCCGGTTGTTTGCCCTGCGCGACCAGTAGCCCTTCATACCAGGTTACGGTAGCGCCGCGCTCTTCCAATTCGCGCTGTAGCACACGGCAAAAGGAATGCTCTGCGCCAACCACGGATGGACTGCGCATCAATAGGGCGAGCAGGTCAATAAAGGCCGCCGGCAAAGTGGCTGCGCTGAGTTCAGTTAAAGGGTTGGTGTTCGTTTGCGAGGTCGGCATCGGCATGGCTCTATCGGTAGTGATCAGGTCTGGGTGGGCGGACTCACTGGGGCCGCCCGATTAGCGGCCCCGGTGGCGCGTTCAATAAGTTACGTTACTGTGCCGATACGGCGTCATAAATATCTTCATCAAAGGCATCGGGGCTGACCACCAAGGCCTCTTCGTCGAGGTTGGGAAAGACGGCCAGGCTCAGGCCATCGCTCAGCAGACCCTCGGTCCAGCGCGCTTGCCAATCGCTTAGGCTGATGGCGGTGACGGTGCAGTCGGCCCACTCGTCCTTGACCCAAGCGCTCGCGCTGCTTTGGTGCGGCCAGACCGGGACGCAGTCGTCGCCATCGCTGTTTAACAACACACTGCCGCCGTCGCCAACCAAGATCCACAGTTCGCCGCGTGCGATCAGTTGCTGCACCAGATAATCGTAACGCTTATCCGACGCTTGAGTTTCCAATTGGGCTAATAGGGTCTGATCGATAGGTGCGGTCATAGGGTACTACTCTAAGGCAAGAAAGCGGCGATTATGCCGTGGTGCTTGACCAAGGTCGAGGCAAGATTTTCGTCACGGCCATGGGCCGATAATAAGACTCGTGAGCCGCATCAATCTGGAGCGCAAGCAATGGACCATAGAGTGGCCGCGATCTGGAATCGCGGCCTTGAGCCGACGCAGGCGTTAGCCTCGCTCGGCGGCGTTCAGGTGGCCGAGGAAGGTCGTGACATCTGCTTCGCTGGTGCGAAAGGAGGTGACCAGTCGGACCACCTCATCGTGCTCGCTCAGGTTGAAGTGACTGGGCACAAAATGCCGCGGCCACTGATAAAAAACTGCACCCTGAGCGCGCAGCTGTTCGATCACTGGGCTCGGCAAAATAGCAAAGACCTCATTCGCGGCGACCGGCCAAATGACCTGGCTGGCCGGGCATGCCGCCATACCCTGTTCCAACAAGGTGGCCATGCGGTTGGCATGGGCGGCCAGCTCGAGCCAGTGCCCGTCGTTAAGCCAGGCACTGAATTGCGCCCCAAGCCAACGGCCTTTAGACACTAGGTGACCGGAACGCTTGCGCAGGGGCACCAGATTAGCGGCCAGGGGACGATTGAAAAACACGATGGCCTCGGCGCTGAGAGCGCCGTTTTTGGTCGCGCCGAGGCTCAGTACGTCGACTCCTGCCTGCCAGCTGATGGCCGCCGGATGGCAGTTCAAGCCGGCCACGGCATTGGCAAAGCGCGCGCCGTCCATATGGACGGTTAGGCCATGTTGATGGGCCACAGCGCACAGCGCGGCCAGCTCTTCGATGCTGTAAACCTGACCCGATTCGGTGACCTGGGTCAGGCTCAGGACCGCCGGCTCGGCATTGTGTGGCGGGTGGGCAGAGCCCTGGCTGAGGTATTGGCTCAGGGTCTCCAGGCTGAGTTTTTCGCGCCCGGCGTCGAGCCCAATCATGCGCGCGCCGCCGGTAAAAAACTCCGGCGCGGTCAGTTCATCATTCAGGATATGCGCCTGGGCATGACACAGGATGATCTGCCAAGGCGAGCTCATGCAAGCCAGCGCTAGAGCATTCGCTGCCGTGCCGGTACTGACAAAGAACACCTCGGCCGGGCTGTCAAAGGTAGTTTGAATCGCGCGAACGGCCTGTTGGGTCCACTCATCGTCGCCATAGGCGGCGGAGATACCCTGATTCGCCTGTGCTAATGCGGCAAAGACCGCATCGGATGCGCCACTTTGATTATCACTGCCAAAATACATACTAAGATCCTTCTCTTGGGTTGGTTGAACCGCCGGGCTGGCGGGTAGGGACCGGTCGGATGTTATCGCTAATTCAGCTTGAAATACGCTACCGTCCAATCAGCCATAGATTAGCAGCTCGGCCTGAGCCACGACCAGAGCCACGACGATTTTTTTTCCGTTCAGACCATTAAGCTAGCACTGAACCAGTAGCAAATGCGTTGCCATGAACGGCCGATTGGAATTAGGATTGGAATCTGACTTAACCCGG